>CALMQD010000234.1 GCA_937871415.1 uncultured Phycisphaerales bacterium
AGAGCGTGTCGGCGGTCTCGCGGTCCACCTCCATCAGTTTGGGGTCCTGCAGGTGGCGCGCGGAGGAGAGGAAGTCGAGGCTCGCGGCGGGCTGGCCGAGGTTGCGCATCGATCGCGCGGCCTGCTGGTAGACCGCGAGGGTGCGGTCCTTCTCGGGGAGCGCTTCGATGTAGTCCTTGTAGACCTGCACCGCCTGCGAGAAGTTGCCCTGGCGGTAGTACCAGTTGGCGTACATCTCGGTCGCTTCGAGCCCGCGCCCGGAGGCCTTCACGGCGTCGATCTCGGCCTTGGCGTCGTCGAAGCGGCGCTCGTCCATGAGCAGGTAGATGAGCGCCACGCGGTTGGTGAAGTTGTCGGGCTCGGACTTGAGGATCTCGCGGCGGACGCGGACGGCGCTGGACTTGTCGCCGTTGGGCGCGGTGGATTCGAGGCCCAGCCAGGCCTTGCGGAAGTCCTCGTCGCGCCCGGCCAGGCGCGTGCTGTCGCGCGCAAAGGTCAGCGCTTCGTCGAGGCGCCCGAGCATGACCAGGCAGCGGAGCTTGCCGGTGATCGACTGCAGGTCGTTGGGGCGGATCGCCAGGGCCTTGTTGAAGGCCTCGAGCGCGCCGGCGGGGTCGCCCTGGTCGCCGAGTTCGAGCTGGACGATGCCGAGCAGGCGCCAGCCGATGGGGTTGGCCTTGTCGGTGGTCGTCACCTGCTTGAGGCTGAGCATGGCGTCGCCCAGGAGCTTGCGGGCCTGGATGCGGAGCGCCTCGGCGGCGGAGGCGTCGCCGGCCTTTTCCGCGGCCATGTTGCGCTGGCGCTGCGCGTCGGCGATGTCACGCCGCGCGCGGAAGAGCAGGCCGTTGAGCTGGTCGAGGTTGTTGTCCTCGGCGATCTTGACGAGCCGGTTGAGCTCGTCCATGTCGAGGCGCGAGGCGGCGTCGATAAAGGCCATCTCGACGACCATCGGGTCGGTGGGGCCGAGAGCCTTGGCCTGCTCGAGGAACTGGCGGGCGCGCTCGGTCTGACCGGCCTGGACGCAGACGATGTACTTCTGCGTGAGTTTCTGCACGGGCGTGGTGGACTGGTTGTCGATCGTGGCGAGGTTGGCCTCGACGGGGTCGTTGATCGAGAGGGCGGACTTGAGCTGCTTGAGACCCTCGTGGTCGGGGCTCTTGGCCAGGCCGCGGTCGACGAGCTGCTTGGCGAAGTCCTTGCGGTTGTCGCCGGCGACGACCTGGGCCCAGGCGCCCATGACGCGCGGGTCGTCGCCGGTCTCGCGGGCGAGTTTCTCGAGGATGGACTCGGCGCCGGGGACGTCGCGGTTCACGCCGCGGACGCGGTCGAGCGCCGCGTTGATCTGGCGGAGGACCGGGTCCTTCATGGAGTCCTCGAGGTCCTTGACGCGGCGCTTGAGGCCCTCGTCGCCGGGCATGCGCTGGGAGGCGTTCTGGAAGTACGCGAGGGCCTGGGGGTTGTCGCCCTCGACGGCGTAGAGCTCGCCCAGCGAGATCATGGCCCGCATGTTGTTGGGCTGGAGTTCGAGGACGCGCTTGTACGCGGAGATGGCGGCGCCGCGGTTCTCGAGGCGGCGCATGAGTTCGCCCTCGAACAGGACGCTCTGGGCGTCGATGCGCCCGGTCTGGTCGTTGTACCGGGAGATGAGGGCGCGCGCGGCGTTGACGTCGCCGTCGATGTACTTCAGACGGGCATCGATGGCGGCGACGCGCGGCGTGTCGGTGCCGGTGAGGGTGACGAACTGGTCGCGGAACTTCTTGGCGCGGGCGGCGAAGTCGGCCCGCTTGGTGTTGTCCTTTTCCTGCTGCCAGGCGAGGAACATCGCCTCGGCCTGGCCGTTCACGGCGAGCGGGCGGTCGTTCATGAGCTCCATGCCGCGCAGGCTCAGCGGCGGGGTGGGCATGTCGACGACCTTCTGCCAGACCGCGACGGCGGCCTCGGTCTGGTTCGTGTTGAGCAGGTAGTCGGCGTACTCGTTGAGGAACTTGGTGTCGTTGGGCTGCGCCGCGACCACCTTCTCGAGCAGCGCCTTGGTGCGCTCGTTGAGCGTGTCGACGACGGCGACGCCGGAGATGGCGAGGGAGATGAGTCGCCGGCCCTCGATCTGCTCCGGGGGCGTCTTCTCGAAGGCCTCGACGGTGGCCGTGAGCGGCGGGACGAGCTGCAGCACGATGTCGCGCATCGTGGAGCCCTTGGGCGCGACGCGTCCGAGGTCGTTGAGTTCCATCTGGTAGCGGCTGAGCATGACATTGGCCGCGGGCGCCTGGCTCTTGGCGAAATCCTCCATGCGGCGCTTGAGCGCGATGAGGCGCGTGTCGGCGTCGCCGGACTGCTGCAGGTCGCGGAGCTTCTGGATCTCGGACATCTCGAGGCCGACGTCGGCGAGGAAGACGTCCTGGTCGCCGGGGAGGACCTCGAGGGCGGCGGCGAGGTCCTGGCGGGCGGCCTTGACCTCGTCGGGGGTGCGCTGGGGCTTGTAGGCGAGCACCTGGGTGCGGCCCAGGCCGCGGTAGCGGGTCAGTTTCTTGCGGCTCTGGTCGTCGCCGGTGAAGCGGTTGAGCGTTTCATCGGCGGTGCGGGCCACGGACTCCCAGGTGGCCAGGTCGGCGCCGAGGCGCCGGGCCCGCTCGTAGACCTCGTCGAGGTAGCGTTTCTGGGTGTCGTAGCTGGACGTGTCGGCGAGCGCGAGGCCGGTGAGCGCGCCGCCGAAGTACTGCTGCATGTACCATTCCTGGTACGCCTGCTTGCTGTCGGGGGTGAACTTCTCGAGGGCGCCGATCCACTTCTTGAGGTACTCGACGTTTTTCTGGTCCTCGTTGACGCCCTGGCTGTAGTGCTCGATGGCGTCTTTCCATTTGCCCGCCGCGGCGGCCTCGTCGCCCATCCGGATGTGGTCGCTGGCGCTCTTGCTGAGCGCCTTGGCGCCGATGATGATCGCCCCGCCCGCCAGTGCGACGGCGATGACGGCGGCGACGACGACGAACTTGGTATTCACTTTCCCGGCCATCGGTCCCTCGTTTCTCTCCGGCCTCGTGGGCCGGTGGTTGAACTCGAACCCTGATCCCCCCGCCCCCCCGCCCCCCTATCCTCTGCTCATCCACACGCATCCCGCCACTGTGCGTCCGGCGGCGAGCCGATCGTCAGGAGCCGCCTTGGACGGCCCGCGGGTTGCCCGGCGGGTACCGCCCGGCCTGGACCTCGACCCAGTCGGGGACGCAGAGCATCATCTCGGGGAACAACTCGGTGAGCAGGTCCGAGGCCATCGAACCCAGCTCCTCGGCGCTCGTGGCGGAGGTGCTGCTGACCTGCACCTTCATGTAATAGGCATAGTCGGAGCGAAGATCGAACGCCAGCAGGCGGACGTCCTCGGCGTTGGAGCAGACGCCGCCGTTGGCGACGAAGAAGTAGCCGGAGAACATCTTGATGTTCTCTCCGGGGAACTCGAACTCGGTGACGCGCATCTTGAGGTCGCGGTATCGGGCGGGCAGGCGGACGCGCTGGGCGCTGAGCTGGCTGCCGGGGGTGGTGATGCGGGCGCGCTCGATCTCGCCCAGGCCGGCGGGGACGTCGGGGTCGGGCGAGGTGATGAGGCGCGAGAGGTCGATGGGGACCTGCGTGGGCGCGCCGACGATCTGGGCGCCGCCGCCGACGAGGCACCGCTCGGGCACGTGCGGCACGGTGTCGACCATGCCGGTGTAGTAGGCCAGGTGGAGTTCGAGCGCGACGGGGCGCGCGGCCTTGAGCGTGTCCTTGCGGGCGTAGACGCGGGTCACGTAGTTCTTGGTGCCGAGCACGCCCTCGACGGCGGTCTCTTCGAGACGGTCGGCGCCGATCTGCACCCAGTGCTCGGTCTCGCCCGTGACGGCGCGGACCGGGCGCTGGCCCTCGATCGGGAGTTTGACCAGGTTGGCGCGCAGGGCCGAGACGACCGCGCCCAGCGCCAGGCTGCTGGCGATGAGGATCCCCGCGGCGGCGAGGAACGGGGGAGAGCGCAGGGCCCTGGCGGTGCCGGTGCTCATGCGCTCACCGCCTTCGACCCGTGCGGAGACGCAGCGCCGGTCTCGGGCGCGGCCGACTCGGGCGCTGCCTTGTTGAGCACCCACACGATCCCCAGGTACGAGAAGAACCCGGGGATGAGCAGGAGCATGCCGATGAACGTGTGTGCCTCGCCGCGCGAGAGTTCGGGGTTGTACTGGGCGAGGTAGGCGAGGACCGCGACGCGCAGGATGTTGAGGCCGACGGCGATGGGGATGGTCATCGCCATGAGGACGACGCGCTTCCACCAGGCGGTGGCGCCGACGAGGCAGATCGCGGCGCCGAGCGCGACGAAGCTCACGAGCGTGCGCATGCCGGCGCACTGCTCGGCGACGTTGAGGGGCTGCGGGTCGCCGTTGCTGTCGATGACGTTGAGCACGTTGCCCTTGAGCGACAGGCTGACGCCGATGATCTTGAGCAGGATGTAGGAACCCTTGGACGCGATGAGCTGGAGGGGGAAGGTCAGTTCGATCATCCACTTCTCGGGGAGCGTGATGGCGAAGACCATGTACGCGACCGGGAAGAAGAGGAAGCGCATCGCGCGCGGGCCGAGCATGAGCAGCACGACGCCGAAGAGCGTGAGCACCATGCTCAGGCCCTGGCCGAGGTGGTTGGGCACACCCACGACGAAGAACAGGTAAGAGACGATGCCCAGCACGAGCGCGAGCAGGCCGGGCCAGAACGCCTCCTTCGGCGCGCGGGTGAATCCGTCGCGCACCTGCCAGAGGAGGTAGACGCAGACGAGCGGCACGAAGTAGGTGTGCCCCCAGTCGGACGGGTTGTCGTACGCGATGCGGTGCTGCTGCCAGAACCAGAAGTGGAAGTACCAGATGAACCCGCCGGTCAGGATGAGCAGGCGGGCGAGGTTGGCGGGCTGTCCGAGCGTGTCGAGCAGATCGGGCGTGAGGGCAGAGTGCGCAGCCGCCGGGCGCGGCGGGGTGGCCGGCGTGGGCAATGGCGCTGCTGATGAACCCGCGGACGTCACGACCTCGCGCTCCGGAACGATGGCCAAATCCAGCCGGGCCAACAGTTTGGCTCGGCGTGGGGGAGGGGTACCTAGATCGGCTCGCGGCGTGGGCGGGCCGAGCGTCCGCACGGTCTTTCCTGGTGCCCGACGCAGGGACTACTCACCCAACCCGGGGCGGGTTCGCCCCTGGGCGGTGAAAGTTGCGCGTCGGCCCGCGCAGACGACATGGGTTGCCCCGGCTCCGCCGAGGGGACGAAGCGACGGCCTTACCGCCCGTTGTCGGCGGGTGGTGCGCCGAAGAGGTCGTTGCCGAAGTTGCGGTCGAGGATGAAGCCAAAGCCGTAGGAAGCCCGCAATCCGCCCCGGACAACCGCCAGGGGCAGGGCCCAGAAGTTGGTACCGACGTTGATGCGGTCCTCGGGCTTGAGGTAGATGTCGGGCTGGGTCTGCTCGGCGATCGCGCGCCCGTTGATGCGGATGGTCGCTTGCCGGTCCTTGCCGACCATTCGGGTGAGGTCGATGCGTTCGGGGATGGCGATGGACGACAGGCCGCCGGCGGAGTCGAGAGCGCGGAGGAGCGTGAGGCGCGAGCCGTCGGTGGGCAGGTTGAACGGGCCGGGGCGGCTGACCTGTCCGGTGATGTAGACCAGCCCGCCGCGATTGGGCGGGACGTGGATGATGTCGCCGGGTCGGATGACGATGTTGACGTCGGCGACGCCGGCGAGGAGGCGGTCGAGGGGGACCTCGATGACGCGCTGGGTGAGGACGGGTTCGGCGGCCTCGGCGGGGGTCATGCCGGACTTGCGGACCCACCGGCCGTCCTGGAAGACAAAGTCGGAGCCCGGCGCGGCGCCCGGTCCCGCGGGGAGCGCGGAGCGTGCGGGCAGACCGGAAGAGGAAGGCAGATCGAGGGGCTGCGGCTCGGCGCGCTTGGGCGCGGGTTCGGCGGCGGGGGTCGGCGCCGGTGTCGGTGCTCCGGGCGCGGCGTCGGAGGGGATGAGGTCGATCGGGGCATCGGGGGCAGCGCCCGGGGCGGGCGCGGGCTCGGGCGCCGGCTTGGGCGTGCCCTGGCCTTCGGGCCCGGCGAGCTGGTCGATGAGGTTGATGAGGTTGCCGCCGTCGGGCTTGGGCTCGGCGCTGTTGCGCCCGTCCTCGAAGGGGTTGCGCGGGCGTTCGGGCTGGGGCTGATCGGGCGAACGGCCGGCGGCGACGTCGGTCAGCGGCACCTGGCGGATGACGTAGAGGTGCTTGATGTTCTCGTCGATGCCCTGCGCCACGGGGAGGGCTTCGAGGAGGCGGTAATCCGCGGCGGGGATGAAGTACGTGCCCGGCGCCTGCACGGCGCCGAGGATGCTGAAAGTCTGCTTGCGCTGCGAACCGGCGATGACGTTGACGACGGGGTTGGTGTTGATCTGCGCGTCGCGGATTTCCTGCTCGATGCGCGCGGTGAGCTGGCCCTTGGTCATGCCCTGGGCGCGGATGGGACGGAGTTTCGGGAGTTCGATGTAGCCGCGGAGATCGACGACGACGGGGAACTCTTCGATCTGGCCCACAAAGAAGAAGTCGCGGATCTGGACCTGGAGTTGGTCGGCGGGGGCGAAGCGGTATTCCTCGATCTCCGGGAGCAGGTCGCTCTGCTGGATCGGGCTTTTCTCGACGAGTTCGATCGGCTGGTCCTCGATGCTCGCGAGGCGGTCGAGGATGGGCACAGTGGTCGGCGTGTACTCCCAGCGACCGGTGATGCTCGGGTCCATGTACGAGTCGACGTTGCACGCGCCCAGCCCGCCCGCGAGCGAAGCGAGCGCCAGACCCGTTCCCGTTCTCCCGGCGCAACGCAGCAGTCTTCGCAAACGATCCTGGGGGGTCCGACTGGTCACGAGGTGGCTCCTGCCTATCGAAACATCCCGGCGGCCCGGGCGCGCTGCGCGCACAGCCGCGAGACTCGGCTCCAAGGTCCGATCAAACCCGCATCCGCGGGTCACACAGGTCGTTTCTATCGGCACTTCGGGGGCTTACATCCCCAATCCCGGCCCTCACGAACGCCGATTCGTGTCCTGAGGTTCGTCGACGCGCATTTTCTGCGACCCCGGCTCTAGGTTCCGGGTGCGCCGGGTGGAGGAAGACTTCGAAGGTGTGGATGGGGTGCGTGCGCGGCGACGGGACACGGTGTGCTCCCGGGCACGAGCGCTACAGTCGGGCGTGAGCGACAAGTCCCCGTCCAAGGCCCCCCCTCCCGCCGCCGGACCCGCCCACCCGACAACGCCGGGCGTGGCCCGGACGCTGGAGCGCCACCCGCGCCCTCTCGGCGGAGACCCCCTCAAGAGGGTGGATCGACCGCTTGTCTCGCTCACGGGGATGGTGCTCAACAACGCGGATGCCTCGGCGCATCACCTGGCGACGAAGCGCAAGCCGGACTGGCTGCGGGCCAAGGTACCGGGGGGCGCGGGGTACGAGCGGCTCAAGGGGATCGTGGACGAGCACCGGCTGCACACGGTCTGCCAGGAGGCCAACTGCCCGAACATGGGCGAGTGCTGGGCGCGCGGGGTGGCGACGATCATGATCCTGGGCGACACGTGCACGCGTGCGTGCGGGTTCTGCAACGTGAAGACCGGGCGACCGACGACGCTCGACCTCGACGAGCCGCGGCGCGTCGCGGAGAGCCTGCGACTCATGTACGAGCATGCGCGGCTCAAGCACGTGGTGATCACGAGTGTGAATCGCGACGAACTGGCGGACGGGGGCGCGGGGGTGTGGGCCGAGACGATCCGGTTGTCGCGCGGGGCGTGCCCGGGGATGTCGATCGAGGTCCTGATCCCGGACTTCGAGGGCAACTGGGGTGCGCTGCAACAGGTGATCGACGCCGCGCCGCACATCATCAACCACAACCTGGAGACGGTGCGCCGGATGTACCCGGCGGTGCGGCCCAGCGCGAAGTTCGACCGATCGCTGGAGCTGCTGCGCCGCGTGAAAGAAGCGGGGATGGTCGCCAAGACCGGGATCATGGTCGGCATCGGCGAGAAGGACGAGGAGGTCCTCGACCTGATGCGCGACGTGCAGGCCAAGACGACGACTTCGCAGGGCGCGTGCGACATCCTGACGATCGGGCAGTACCTGCAGCCGACGCGGAACCACCTGCCGATCGACCGCTGGGTGACGCCGGAACAGTTCGCGGGCTTCCGCGATCGCGGGCTCGAAATGGGGTTCAAGGTCGTCGAGTCGGGCCCGCTGGTGCGATCGAGTTACCACGCCGACGCGCAGGCCGACCAACTGACGGGGGTCGACCGGCAGGTGCACGAGCGGATGAGCGAACTCATCGAGGGCGCACGGGCGCGTCTCGACTGAGCGGGCCCGGTGCGCTCGAGTGGTTTCACGGCGGCGCGTTCAACGGATCACGGGATCTCGGGCTCGACCAGGAGCGCGAGCATTTCCAGGGACTCCTGCCAGCCCATGTAGCACATCTCGGGCGGGATCACCGCCGGCACACCCTCCTGCACGATCTGCAGGTCGGTGCCGGTGCTCACGGGCGTGAGCGTGATCGTGCACTGCATCTCGCCTTGCAGGTTCGGGTCGTCGAAGCGGTCGGTGTAGCGGATGCGGTGGGGCGGGGTGAGTTCGATGTATGTGCCGCCGAACGTGTGCGACTGACCGGTGTTGAAGTTCGTGAAGGACATGCGGTACCCGCCCCCGGCGCGGACGTCCATGCTGTGGACTTCACCGACGAAACCGTGCGGCGGGAGCCACTTGCACATGGCGCGTGGATCGACGAACGCGCGGTAGACGCGCTGGGGCGGGGCGCGCAGCACGCGGTGGAGGCGGATGGTGTTGGAAGCGTGGTTGTGGGTCATGGAAGGTCTCCCGGGATGGCGGCATTGTGGCATCGAAGGCGCCGCGGCACAACCACCGGCCGGTGAACTTCGGCCCGCACCGGATATGCTCTGCCCGCTTTGAGCGCCGATGCACAGAACCCGGACCCGGCGGTCGCCCCGAGGGGGAACCCTCGGGGTGTGCGCGCGGTGATCGGCGAGGTGCTCATCGTGGCTGCCGCTGCGGTGTGCGTTTCGCCGTGGGGCTCGCCCCAGGTGGGGTTGCTGATGGGCATGGCGCTGGCGCTGGCGGGTCTGACGTGGCGACCGAGGCTGGCCAAGAAACTCAGCCGCGTGCTGATCCAGGCGTGCATCGTGCTGCTGGGCCTGACGATCAACCTGAGCGAGGTTGCGCGAGCGGGGGTGTCGGGGCTGGTGTTCGCGGCGGGGACGATCGCCGGCGCGTTCGTCGTCGGCCTGGCGCTGGCGAGGCTGCTGCGGGTGGAGGGCAAACTCGCGACGCTGCTGTGCTCGGGGACGGCGGTGTGCGGCGGCTCGGCGATCGCGGCGACGTCGTCGGTGATCCGCGCGCGCGATGCGCATACATCGATCGCGCTCGCGTGCGTCTTCCTGCTCAACGCGCTGGCGCTCTACCTGTTCCCGTGGCTCGGGCACCGGCTGGAACTCTCGCAGCACCAGTTCGGCGCCTGGGCGGCGGTGGCGATCCACGACGTGGCGTCGGTCGTCGGCGCGGGGGCCGCGTACGGCGAGGTCGCCCGCGCCGACGCCACCATCATCAAGCTCGTGCGCGTGCTGTGGATCGTGCCGATCGCGCTGGCGACGGGGTGGTACTGGCGGCGGCGCGATGCGCGCGAGGGAACACCCGGTTCGCCGGCGACGGGCCCGGGCGCTTCGGCTGAGTCCAAGAGACCGGGCCTGACCGGCGTCGTCCCGTGGTTCATCCTGCTGTTCCTGGTGACCAGCACGGTCCGCACGCTGTGGCCCGGGCTTTCCGGGGCGGATCCGGCGATCAAGTTCGCGACGCGCGCGGGGATGAGCGTCGCGCTGCTGCTCATCGGCGCGGGGCTCTCGGTCCGGGCGGTGAAGGAGGTCGGCTGGCGTGCGCTGCTGATGGCGACGCTGCTGTGGGTCGCGCTCAGCGCCGCGGCGCTGGCGGTGGTCCTGCGGACCGTGGAGTGAGTCTCAGGCGGGAATGCGGCTCAGACGCCCTCGCCGTCCATGAACTCGTCGACGGCTCGGGCGACGACAACCGGCGTCTTGAACGAGTAGGTGTTCATCTTGCGGATGGGCGGGGTGTAGATGTGCATGGTCACCAGGTCGATGCCGGGCGCCTGCATGTTGGCGATCTGGTGGATGTCGTCGTCCTCGGCGGAGCAGAGGTAGCCCGGCTCCATCGAGTGGGTGGCGACCGGCACGATGAGGCCGCTGGGCGTGGTGGAGAATCGCACCTCGGTGCCCGTGCCGCAGACGACCTTGAAGGCGCAGCTCGAACCGCGGTGGTCGTGGATGGGCGTGCAGTGCCCGGAGCGCCAGCAGAGCATGAGCAGTTCGAAGTGCTCGGTGCGGCGGACGACGTTGCGGAGGTAGCCGCGGGCGCCGAACTTCAGGAACGGCGCGACGTCTTCGCGCGTGACGGGCGCGCTGCGGAGGAGTTGCTCGAGCACCTGGAGGTCGGCCCTGCGGCGAAGGCCCATGAGGTAATCGACGACTTCCCGCAGCACGGGCGGCACGCCGAGATCATCGTGCGTGATCGTGTTGGAACCGGCGGCGAAGGTCGTCATGGGAAGAGTGTACCGCCGGCCGGGGTGCGCACCACCCCGCGGAATCCCGGTTTTTCCCGGTGATCCGGGCGCGGCGAGGTCACGCGCCCGCGCGCTCGGTCGCCAGTTCCTCTTTCACGACCCGGGCCAGGAAGGCGATCTGCTCGATCGAGTTGTACATCTGGCAGGCGATCCGCAGCAGGCGGCGGGGCCGGTCCGGCAAAGCCGGCGAGCCGGGGCGCGGGCCGCTGAAGGGGTACAGCGGCGCCTGCACGCGGCGGGCGATGAGCCGGTCCTGGAGCGGGTCGTGGTAGCGGGTCGCCGGCACGGGTGCGCTCGCGGGGCGTGCGGGGGTCTCCACCGATGCGAGCGCGCCGATCATCTCCGCGGGCGCGCCGGGCTCGGCCCCGAGTTCCCGGCACAGCAGTTCGCGTCCCCGCAGCGCGAGGGACCGGTTGTGCTCGAAGACGCCCGTCCAGCCGCGCGGGTGCAGCGAGTCCATGTACTCGATGGCGAGAGGCACGCTGAGCCAGGCGGAGAAGTCGGTGGTGCCGGCGTAGTCGAACTCGAGCCAGTAGCGGGATCGGTCGGTGCGTGGGGAGTTGGCGCCGTGGGAGATGACGCAGGGCCGGACATCGGCCCGCCGGTCCTCGCGGACGTAGAGGAACCCGGCGCCCTTGGGTGAGCAGAGCCACTTGTGGCAGTTGCCGGTGTAGTAGGTCGGGTTGATGGAGCGGATGTCGAGGGGGAACATGCCCGGCGCGTGGGCGCCGTCCACGAGCGATTCGACGCCGCGCCGGTTGAGTTCGGCGACGAGGCGCTCGACCGGCAGGACGAGGCCGGTGGGGCTGGTGACGTGGCTGATGAGGGCGAGGCGCGTGCGGGGCGTGACGGCACCGAGGATCGCGTTCGCGACGGCATCGACCGACGGAACGGGGAACGGCAGATCGACGCTGACGACCTTTGCGCCGCTGCGTTCGGCGGCGAAACGCAGGGCGTTGTTGCAGGCGTTGTACTCGTGGTTGCTCGTGAGCAGTTCATCGCCGGGCCTGAACGCCAGCGAACGCACCACGGCGTTGACCCCGGCGGTCGCGTTGGTGACGAACACCACGCCCCGCGGGTCGGCGTTCACGAAGCGCGCGAGTTTCGTCCGCGCGCGGTCGAGCATCGCTTCGAGGTCTTCGACGATGAACCGGATCGGCTCGCGCTCCAGACGGTCGGCGATGGCCCGCTGCTGCTCCAACACCCAGCAGGGGCACGAACCGAACGAGCCGTGGTTGAGGAAGACCACGCCGGGATCGAGCGGCCAGAGCGACGAGAGGGGGCGGGAAGGGATCGCAGAAGGTGAGGTCACGGGGCGACTTTAGTGCGCGCGGCGTGACGCGAAAAAGGAACTCGACGGGCCTGGGCAGCGCCGAAGAACGCGGAGAAAAGAGGCCGATCCGGCGGTTGCGATCGGCAACGCCCCAGCGCCCGTGAGCCTGCGGCGTCGAGCGGTTCGACATTGTGGTTCTTTGTGCACCGGGCGCTTGCCCGCTCCGGCCTTGGCGCGAGTCTGCGTCAGCCGCTGATATCGAGTGAGCGTCCGACCTGCACGCCGGTCGCGGCAGAGTTTCTGTCGGCGGGGTGGCGGTAGAACGCGATGGAGGCGGAACTGGAGGGACGCGGCGTGTCGGCCGAGAAATCGACCTTGCCGGGCACGACGCCGGCGACGAGCCGTTTGACCTGCGGCTTGTCGGCGGGTTGCTGCGGAGCGACCTGGGGTCCGACCTTCTGCACCGGATCGACCGGCGTGGTGACGATGCGGTTGGAGACGGGCTCGACCGGGGCCGCTTTCCCGGCGCCGGACGCGCCGTAGGCGCGTGCGACGTGGAACGGGATCGTCGGGGGGATGGCGTTGGAGGCGGGGTCAATGCGCATGAGTAGGCCGCGGTCTTTCGAGCATATGAGTATCGACCGGGGCGGCAAGGCGAAGCGAGCGTGTAACCGGGAGTGAGACGCGGAAATGTGGTCTCGGGCGCGGGGGAAGCGGGAACGGACCCGGCGCGACCCACGTGAACACGGGGGCCGTCGAAACGGGGCGCGCCGTTGGGAGTCGCCGTTTGGTATCGGTTCGATCGGCGGTGTTCAAGGACGGGCGGCGCGCGCGAGGTCGGAGGATTATGAAGATGCGGTCAATCCTCGGTCGATGGGCGGCGGCGGTGATTGCCAACGAACCGTCAGGACTTTGCTTGGGGTACGCTTGACGGAGCCGCACACTTCAGACCCTTGCACGCCGACGATCCCCTATGCCCAACCCGCCTCCAGGTCCGATCGAAGAGCCCGCCAAGCCGGGCAAGGAAACCGTCATCGCGCGCGAGTTCAAGGTGATCAAGGCGCGCCTGCTCGACGAGGCGCGCTCGGCGGTGGGCATGCTCGAGACGGCGCTGCGGGCGCTGTTCGAATCGGACCGGGACGCGGCGAACGAGGTCGTGCGCGGCGACGACCGCATCGACCGGGAGGAGGTCGCGATCGAGGAGCGCGTCTTCCAACTGATGGCGCTGCAGGCGCCGGTGGCCAAGGACTTCCGCTCGCTGGCGTTTGCGCTGAAGGTCAACTCGGACATCGAGCGCGTCGCGGACCACGCGTGCTCGATCGCGAAGGTGGCGCGGAAGATCGACGCCGAGAACCCGCCGAACTGGCCGACGGCGCTGGTGGAGATGGGCCAGCGCGTGCCGATGATGTGCCACGCGCTGCTGCGGGCGATGGCCGACGAGGACGCGGACGCGGCGAAACTCATCATCCAGGGGGACAAGACCATCGACGCGCTGCACAAGCAGTTGTTCGAGGAGACGGTGGACCTGCTGGACTCGGGCGTGCAGCCCAACGCGGTGGGGCTGCTGGTGTACCGCGTGGGGCGCGAACTGGAGCGCGTGGGCGACCTGATGGGGAACATCGCGGAGGACATCGTGTACCTGGCGACGGGCGAGATCATCCGGCACCAGAAGCGCCGCGAGCGTCAGCAGGAACTGCCCGGCGACCGTCTGTGACCGCTTGGGCCTCTGAGGCTCGCCCTACGCTGGGGTCATGGCGAACATCTGCCAAGCCGGGCCTGTCCGCATCGCGCACGCCGACCCGCGTGCGCCCTTGGCGATCATCGCGGGCCCGTGCGTGCTCGAGTCGCTCGAACTGGGACTGACCGTGGGCCGGCGCGTGGCGGACCATTGCCGCGAGCTCGGGCTGGCGTACGTCTTCAAGGCCAGTTTCGACAAGGCCAACCGGACGAGCATCGACTCGGCGCGCGGGCCGGGGCTTGAGCGGGGGATGGAGTGGTTTTCGCGCATCCGCGAGGCGCTCGGGCCCGGCGTGGCCCTGACCACCGACATCCACGAGCCGTCGCAGGCCGAGCCCGCGGCCCGGGTGGTCGATCTCCTGCAGATCCCGGCGTTCCTGGCGCGTCAGACGGACCTGCTCGTGGCGGCGGGGGAAGCGGCGGCCCGGCACGGGCGCGCGGTCAACGTCAAGAAGGGGCAGTTCATGTCGCCCGGCGAGATGAGCGGGCCGGTGTACAAACTCGCCCAGGCGGGGTGCACGAACACGATGGTGACGGAGCGCGGCACGTTCTTCGGCTACGGGCGTCTGGTCAATGACTTGTTGGGCGTGGCGGAGATGCGCGAGCTGCGCGTCGCGGGGCCCAGGGGAGAGGCGTGGGGTCCGGTGCCGGTGTGCTTTGACTGCACGCACTCGACGCAGCGCCCCGGCGCGGGCGAGGGCGGGAAGGTCACCGGGGGCAACGCGCGCCTGGCGCCGCTGCTGGCCCGGGCCGCGGTCGCGTCGGGGATCGACGCGCTGTTCCTCGAGACGCACCCGGACCCTGCGCGGGCGATGTCGGACGCGGCGACGCAGATCCCGCTGGGCGAGGTCGGGCGGGTGCTCCGAGAGGTCGGCGCACTGCGGAGGACCCTGGCCGAACTGGCGGCGACGGGCGCGGCGCGGACCTGAGCGGATGGGGAGCGGGGAGGGGGATCAGGCCGCGGCGGGCTGGTACACGCGCACGCTGTTGTTGCCGCTCTTGTGGGCGGCGGAGAGGGCGGCCTCGCTGATCTTCATGAGCGCCCCGATGTCGCCAATCGAGGCCGTCGCGGCGTTGTCGACGGTGACGACGCCGACGCTCACCGTGAGGTTGATGCACGAGGGCGAGCCGGACTTGGCGGTGATGAGTTTCACGGGCTCGCTGGCGACGGCGGCGCGGACGATCTCGGCGCTGCGCGAGACGGCGGCGCGGTCCTGGCGGCTGACGAGAACGCCGAAACGGGACTCGTTGAAACGCGCGATGAGGGCGTTGGAGGCGGCGAAGACCTTGGTGAGACGACGCCCGACGTAGATGATGGCGTTGTCGAGCGCGTCGGCGCCGCTGCGGTTCACGATCTCGGGGGCATGGTCGATGTCGACCAGCACGACGGAGACGGGCGCGACGCCGGCGCGGGCCTGCTCGAACGCGGCGATCATGGACTGCTCGAATCGTTCGCGGGTCGCCAGGCCGGTGAGTTCGTCGATGCTCGACGACTTGCCGCCGATCGAGTAGATCGGGCCGAGCCCTTCGGCGTCGTCGTTGGAGGGAACCTGGATCTTCGCGAGCTGCTCGCGCGCGCGGGCCAGGACCTCGTCGGCGTCGGGCATGCGTCCGGTGGGGACGGAAAGGAGCGGCGCGACCTCACGCGTCGCCGCGGTGATGCCCGTGAGCACCTCGTCGGCCTGCGTCGCGTCGAGCCCGAACCACTGTCGGGCGCGCTCGTAGAACTTGCGGAGCAGCGGCCCGGGCTCGTCGCTCGACAGCACGTCGGCGGCGATGTTGCCCAGGCCCACGGCGCGGCAGATGCCGGCGAACTCTGCTGGGGCCGCGGTGGGGCGCTCGTGGTACTTGATGGGCATCACGAGCGAATCGGGCAGGCGCCAGCGCTTGGCGAGCATCGCGCCTAGGTCCGGGTGCTGCAACTGGAAGGTCTCGAGTTCGAACTTGGCGACGAGCCGGTGGTTGTCGCCGGCCGGGGCGACGGCGGCGACGTACTCGGCGCCGAGCGTCTGCTGCAGCGCGACGACGCCGAGGTCCTGCAGGAGGCCGCCGAGGAAGGCCTCTTCGGGGTTGGCGATGCCGGCGCGGGCGGCGATGGCCTTGGCGGCGACGGCGGTGAAGAGCGAGCGACGCCAGTGGTCGCGCAGGTCGAACTCCTGCGTCGAGTCCTTGATGGCGGTCACGAGCGAGAAGCCCAGGGCGAGGGTCTTGACGGCGCTCATGCCCAGCATGATGATCGCCTGGTTGATGCTCGAGCACTTCTGGCGCAGGCCGAAGAGGCTGGAGTTCACGGTCTTGAGGATCTTGGCTGTGAGCGCCTGGTCGTTCTGGATGGTTTCGGCGAGCGCGCGCATCGAGACCTTCTGGTCCTGGGTCAGCTCGACGACGCGCATAGCGACGGCCGGGAGGCTCGGCAGCTTGTGACAACTCAGGACTTTCTCGAGCACTTCTGGGTTCATGGGGAGGGGCACGCCTTGGGCCGGAGAAGGGATGGGGAACCCCGAACCGGCGAGTGGTTCACCCGTTCATCGTCCAGAAACCACCCGGGATTGACCCACCCGACCGGGTCGCTCGATGCGATTCCGGAGCGGCGGGGACGCGCGGGTTATGCGGGCGTGTTATCCGGCGCTTCGGCCCTGGGGACCGAAAAGGCTCTCGTGCGTCGGGGGCTGGCGTCCGAGGATGTGCCGGACGTAGGAGCCCAGCAGGCGCGCGGCGCGTTCGACGGACTGGGGATCGGTCGGCGGGGGCAGGACGTCGCCGGGGGTGCTCTGGGCCAGCGCACGAAGGAAGTCGATCGTCGACGCGCGGACTTTCCATACGCCGGCGGGGGCTCCGGTCGATCGCGCTGCACGGGCCGCTGTCTCGGGCCCGGCGAGGCCGCCCCCTTCGGGATCGAAGAGGTAGGTGGCGGTGCGATCGCCCGCGGGGTGCGCATCGGCTGGGCTCGGCGTCTCGCCGGGCTCGATCGGCTCGGGGTGGTCGAGGGCCTCGCCGGTGCGGACGTCGAGGAAGAGTTCCGGCCGGAAGCCCGCTTCGCGCAGCAGCGTCCACTGGAAGCCGACAACGGCCCGCCACACGGGCTCGTCGGATCGGAGCAGGTTGAGCGCGAGCACAAGACCGTCGAAGAGCGCGGGGTGGGCGTCGTGGTCGTGAACGAACTGCTGCGTGAGGTCGGCGAAGTAGAGCGCGGCGTGGTACGCGGCGAGGCTCTCGCGCAGCGCCGGGAAGGACTGGCTCAGGTCCCACTCGCTGATGAGGGCAAGTTCGGAGGAGGGGCGGAGGATGAGGCCCGCGGCGCCCCGCGAGAGCAGTTCGATGCCGCCCGAGAAGGGGCTCTTGGGTCGCTTGCTGCCCTTGGCCAGGCCCCGCACCACCCCGTGCATCCGCGTCAGGAGCGTGACCGTCTGGCTGGTCTCGGACCAGTCCCAGTGGCGGATGCAGACGGCGTCGTCGAGCACGGGGGGCACGGGTCAAGCGTATTCGTGCGGGGGTCGGGTTCGGGCGCGCCGGGGCATACGCTCCGGCCATGCACTTCTGCCTCATCGACCGCGTGCTGGAGCGCACGGACAACTCCATCGTCACGCTCAAGAGCGTCTCGAACGCCGAGGAGTACCTGCTCGATCACTTCCCGGGCTTCCCGGTGCTCCCGGGCGTGATGATGATCGAGTCGCTGGTGCAGGCGGCCCGCGCCTGGGCGGCGTCGCGCCCGGGGAACGCGCCGACCGACAGCCGCCTGGTGCTCGGCGGCGTGCGCGGCGTGAAGTACGGGTCGTTCGTCCGTCCCGGCGAGTGCCTGCGCGTGGAGGTTTTGCTCCACAAGGCGCACGACGACGGATCGCTCGAGTTCAAGGGCGAGGGGACGGTCGTGAGCGCGGCGGTTCCGGGCGCGATACCCGGCGATGCCAGCGCGCGGACGGCGGTGTCGGGCCGGTTCACGCTCCGCCCGCTGCGCATCGGGGCACGGCCAAGCCATTCGTGAGGCGGCCCGGGATTCCCCATGACGCAGGCGAGTCGGCTACACTCTGCC
>CALMQD010000235.1 GCA_937871415.1 uncultured Phycisphaerales bacterium
GGCCGGGAAAGCTAGGGTTCGGGCGTTATCGCGTCCGCGACCTTGTTCTTGGCGCGCCGCGGCAGCAGCTTCATCATCAGGATGAAGCCGGACAGGGCCAGGCAAATGGTGTTGGACGCGATCAGCGGCCATTGCCGCAGCAGCACGCCATAGGCGCACCATAGCGCGAAGCCGATCACGGTGATGGTGTACATGCCCAGCGAGATATCCTTGGTCTGGCGGGTGCGGATGATCTGAAGCGCTTGCGGCGCAAAGCTGACGGTGGAGGCGATGGCGGCGGCCGTGCCCAGGATGGAAACCAGGTTCATACCAGCTTGCCGACAAACTCCGAGATGCCGGTCTGGCGGCTACGTTTCAGCCGTTCGGCATTCAGGATCGCCTGGATATCGGCCAGCGCCTTGTCCACATCCGTGTTGACGATGACATAGTCATATTCGGGCCAATGGCTGATCTCGTCCGCCGCCTTGGCCATGCGGCCCGCCACGGTCTCGAACGCCCCCGCCTCGAACCGCGACAGTTTCTTGTCGGGCTTGCGCGGGTTCCCCAGCGTCATCCGTTCGTCGACGATCGCGCGCCAGTATTCATCGTGCAACTGGCGCAGGCGCTGCGCGTGCTCCTTGCTTACCGCGCCCGCGAGTTCGTCGAGCAGTCGCCCGCGCTCGCGCAGTTCGCTCGTGTCGTCGATGATCGGGCGCAGGTACGCCAGCGCCCCCGCCTCGTCCCCCGATTGCCCCGCGTTCGACGCCTGCACCAGGTCCTTCAGGTGCGCCTGCACCGCGCGGTCCAGCACCGCGTCGCGCTCGGCGATGATCCGCGACGTCGCCGCCTTCTCCTCATCGCTCAGTCCGATCAGTTCCAGGGCCGCGATCGCCGGGTGCGTTTCCACGCGCTTCACGTGCCCCTCGAAGTCGCGCTCGATGAGCGTGTCGCGGCGCATCCCCTCCTTCGCGTCGCCCGCGCTCGGCGCGGACCCCGTCACCTTCGGCCCGGCCAGCAAATTCCCATCCTCGACCGCCGACGGCTTGGGCGCGGGTTCATCCCCGGCGCTCGCGCCGATCGCCGCGCCCGTCGAGAGCGCGCAGAGCAGACCCGCGCCAACCACTCCGTTTCGGGCCAGGACCTTGAACGCGGCCATCGATCCGCCTCCTCTTTGAACGGGCCACCCGCGCACAACGTTTCTGGGGTTGTCGCATTGCCGGTTGCGTCGCGCCGCGAGCCCCGGCGCCACCCAGTCAACCTAGCATCGGCCATGACCGCCGCCCAGACTTCGCCCAAGGCCCCATCGGTTTCCCCGGTCGACCGGGGCGCTCTCGCCAAGCAGATCGCGGACCTGGCCCTCCTCCGGGGTCAGTTCACGCTCCGCTCCGGACGCACGAGCAAGTACTACCTCGACAAGTACCTCTTCTCCACCCGGCCCGAAGTTCTCGGCCCCCTCGCCCAGTTGTTCGCCCAGCGCCTCCACGCCCTGCAGTCCCGCACGGGTCGGTCCATCACCCGCCTCGCCGGCGCGGAACTCGGCGGCATCCCGCTCGTGACCGCCGCCAGCCTCGCCACCGGCCTCCCCTGCCTCTTTGTCCGGAATGCCAAGAAGGACTACGGCACCGCCAAGCAGCTCGAAGGCCGCCTCGACAAAGGCGACGTCGTCGTCCTGCTTGAAGATGTCGCCACCACCGCCGGTCAGGCGCTCGAAGCCGTCCAGGTGCTCCGATCCCTGGGCGCTGAGGTCCTGGGAGTCATTGCGACGATCGACCGGCAGGAAGGGGCCCAGGCCAACATGGCCGCCGCCGGCGTGCCCTTCGAAGCCCTTTTCACCAAGAGCGATCTGGGGATCGACGAATAGCCCCGCCGCTCGCTCCGGAGTGTCACAAAGTGGCATGAAGTGTGGGAAAGTGTCACAATCGATGCGTGAAGTGGGGGGCGGAAAACGGGGTGAGACTGGGGGGATTGGGGGGGCGGCCGGGGTGGCGGGACGCGGCGGGGGTTGATCCCGCGCGCCGCGTGTGATTTGCTAGAGGGTTCATGGCCAGACCGATCCTCACCGGCCGCCTCAGTCACGTAGCGATCGCGTCGTACCTCGCGCCGGCGGGCGCGCTGCGGACGCTCCTTCCCGGCGGGCTGGCCGATGAGGTCGAGATCGATGCGCCCCACCCGCACCTGTCCGCGCCGGTCGGGTCCGACCTGGGCGTGGTCAGCCTGGTGGGGCAGACCCTCTCCGAACTCCGTGTAATGGGGGTCGGGATTCCCACGCAGCGCACCGGGGCGGACCTTTCGCTGCAAGTGCATGTGCGGCAAGGGGATCGGCGCGGCGTCGTGGTCGTCAAACGATTCGTCAGCCGCCCGCTCCTGGCGCTGGTTGCGCGCAAGCGCCTGGGCGAAGCCGCCGAGGTGCAACGCCTGAAGCCGGAGATTGCGCACGGCCCGCGGACGCTGCGCGTTTCCTACGAACTCCAGTTCCAGCCCCGGATGGTCGTGCCGGGGCCGGGTCAGGTGGCGCGCCCGGACGGATCGCCGGGCACTTACCGCCTGAGCCTCGAAGGCACCAAGCCCTCCGTTCGGGCCGATGCCGAGAGCCTGTCGCACGCCCTGAAGGAAACCCGGTGGGTGTTTTCCCCGGGTGTCGCGGCGCAGCGAGGCGGCGGGCCGGGTGGGGCGAACGGCGCGGCGACGACGGCGGGTTCGACGGGCGGGGTGATGATCCACGAGTGCCTCCACCCGGTCTGGAGCATCCACCCGGTCACGGGGGTGCAGGTGGAGATGGATTTCGGCAACCTCTTCGGCGTGGACTGGGGATTCCTTAACGGCCAGACCCCCGGCGCCGGCGTGCTGGCGGTGGGGTCGGAGGTCGCGATCTTCGGTCGGCGGCCCACGGTGCAGGTCCTGTGGGGCCAGCGTCGCCAGACACACAAGTCGAGCGGCTGAAGGGATCTGGGACGGGGATTGTCCTGACCAGAGAGCAACAACGGGCCCGCGAGCGGCGTATCAGATTGAACCGGAGGCCGGTTGCCGATACGCTCCCCCTCCCGGGTTTGAAGACCCGATCCGTGTTCCCAGCGCCCAACCGGTGTCGACCGGTTGCCGGCGATCTTCCCGGAGTTGCCCGATGGCCAAGATGTTCTATTCGCTGGACGAGGCGGCCGAGCGCCTCAAGATGTCTCAGGATCAGGTCAAGGACCTGGTCTCCAGCGGCAAACTCCAGGAGTTCCGTGACCGCGACCGCCTGGTGTTCAAGAAGGACCAGGTGGACATGCTGGCCGAGCCGCACGGCGGCGAGGACTCCGGCCTCATCCCGCTCGCCGAGTCGGGCGTGAGCGGCTCGGGTATCGGGTTGTCGCTCGAAGACTCGACGAGCAACATGGGGAGCGGGCTGGGGCTGGGCAAGAGCGGCTCGGGCATC
>CALMQD010000236.1 GCA_937871415.1 uncultured Phycisphaerales bacterium
CCTTTGCCGATGACCGAATCGCCCAGGGCGTGGAACTTCACGCCGATCTCCTCGGCGGTCATCGGGTCGCGCGGATCGCCCTTGGGCACGTCGACGCGCTTGGTGAACTTCTTGCCCGATGTGGTCGTGATCGTCACCTGGCTTGGTTGGAACTTCGGGAAGAGCGCCTCGAACTCCTGGTTCGCGACAACCTTGACCTTGTCCATCACGGGGATGAGCGATTTGTCCAGGACGCGCTCCTCCTTGAACTGCAGGGGCGTGACCATGCCGTCGACGAGCCCCACCGCCATGCAGTAGGGCAGCGAGTGATCCGCCGTCTCCTTGCTGTCGGGGCGGTACTTGTGCGGATCGCCCAGGATGTCGGCGGCGCGGGCGATGACCTCGACCTGGATCTCAGCGACCTCCGACGACTTGATGGCGTTCTCCTTCACGCACTTCATCATCGCGGTGAGCGGGGCGTGGCTGAGTGCCTCGATCGGGAAGCTCTTCATGCCGCAGTCGATGATCTTGTAGTGATCGCCCGAGCCCTTGGGCAGGTTCCCGACCAGCTTCTGCGAGTCGAACTTCGCGGGCGTGCCCTTGTAGTGGACGTGCCCGAACACGGCATAGAGCCCTTCTTTGCCGTCGATCATGTGCTCCGGGCCGCTGTAGCCGCGCTTGGCCAGGAGTGCCGACTCGGTGCCCATGCGGGCCGCCCAGGGGTCGACGGTGTTCTTCATGTTCGTGAGTTTGCCGGCGGTCACCGCCCCGGGAGTGAAGGTGCGGCTGGCGCTGATGCCGATCGCCTGCACCATCTGGTCCACGCTCAGGTTCAGCACGCGGCCCGCGGCGAGGGGCGCCGCAAAGGCCGTGAGCGTCGCGTGGTGCCATCCGTACTCACGGATACCCGGCTCGCCGAACTCGCACAAGCGCATCTCGACCTCGTACGCGATGACCGTCGCGAGGATCAGGTCCCGGCCCGAGAGTCCGAGCATCTCGCACAGCGCCAGCGGCGCGGCGATGATGTCGCTGGGGTGGCACGGGTCGGCCTTCCAGTAAATGTCGTTGTAGTCCATCGCGCGGATCATGTGGTTGTTCATGAACGCCGCGTCGACGGGGTTGGTCTTGAATCCCGAGACGAAGCACGTGCACGGGCCGCTCCCGCCCTTGCTGCCCGACATCTCGCGGTGGTGATCCAGGAGGATGTGCGCATCCTCCTGTTGGCTGCCGCCCAGCCCGCACCCGAGCGAATCGAACCAGAAGAGCTTGGCCTTCTCGACAGCCGCGGGGCTCAGGTGCTCGTACCGCAGTCCGCACGCCCACTCCGCCAGCGTGTGCGAGAGGTACTTCTTGTTGGGATCGACGGGTGCGTGCGCAGCGGCCATGGAGAACCTCCGGTTGGGTCCTAAGCATATTCGACGAAACTATCCGATGGGGCAGGGAAGTCTGTCCCTGTCGGCAGCCACGCATCCGACGCGCCCCTAGCGCTGCGGCTCGTCCTTGCGCAGCCAGTTCAGCAGGCACGAGACATCGCCCTGGTCAATCGCGCCGTCGCCGGAAGGGTCCGCCGGGACTACGAACAGCGAGTACAAGTCCTCGGCGTCGATGAGCCCATCGCCCGACACGTCGAGCGGACACTCCGGTTTGTCCGGGTACGCGATGGCGAGGCTCGAATCGATGAAACCGGGCTGCAACGCCTCAGCGAGGGCGAGGCCTGCGAGCGAGACGTCCGGCAGTCCGCAGGAGTTGGGCGTGAACGACCGAATCGTGTTCGACCGGCGATAGAGCAGGCTCGCCCCGGTCTTGAAGGCTTCGCGCGCGCCCTTGCGGTACGCGTGGTACGCGGCGACGAGCTCCGCCTCGGTGTTCACGCCGGCGCTTGCCGCGCTGAGCGCGATGAGGCTCGTGAAGGTCGTGATGTCGTCGGCGTGACTGCTCAATGAGTCGGCGTTGTACCCCCCCGGCGTGGTGCCGGAGGAGAAGACGGTGTAGTACTGCGGCGCGTTGTCATCGCTCCACGCGGCGTGGGACCAGCGGAGGTTCTGCACCTGCGTGCGCCACGCGGTGCTGTCGCGATAGTCGCGCGTGAGCAGCAGGGGGTAGAGAGAAAGGAACGCGCTCTGGAAGTTGTTGGCGCTGTCGCCGGTGACCGGGTAGCCGGAGAGGCTCGTCGCCGTCGGCCAGAGGGACCGGTCGATCCAACGCGAGAAGGCCGAAGCGCCGGCGCCGCCGGCATACTCGCCCGCCTGCTCAACGAAGATGATGCCCTCGTTGTACGGACTCGAGCGGATGCCCGCCGGGCCGCCGGCGAGCTGGCCGTTGAAGTACAGGCCGTCCACGCCGTTCACCGGAACCGACGGCGTGTAGTTCGCCCAGTTGCGCACGCCGAAGACGATCCGCGATGCGGCGCGCACGATCCGCGGGTCGTCGGGCCAGCGGCTCCACGCGCGGCTGGCGGCGGCCACCAGTTTCATTGTGGACAGCGTCGCGTACCCGTCGCCCCAGCCCGGGTCGATCTGGCCGTTCGCGGGCTGGATCCAGTGCGGGAAGAGGCCGTCGCTGGTGCGCTGGGGTGCGGGGAAGCCGGCGAGCCCGGCGTAGCGCTCCAGAACGGAGCGGGCTACCCAGTCCCGGAGCTTCGTGCCTGGGGGTACCTCTCAGATCGGTGATTCCCCCTGCTCCGACGCTCACCGCGCCACGTTCACCTGCTGCTGCGCCACGTTGACTTGCACCGACGGCCGCCGCA
>CALMQD010000237.1 GCA_937871415.1 uncultured Phycisphaerales bacterium
AGCAGGCGCTCTCGCCCCTCCCTGAGCAGCGCTTCCCCTCGGCCCACGCCCTGCGCGAGGCGCTGCGCCGCGCCCTGGGCGAGGACCCCCAACCGCAGAGCCCCCCCCCCGCCGCCCAGCCCTCCCCCCGCGGCGCCGCCACCACCCGTGGGCCCGACGTCGGGCGCGGGTGCGCCGATGCGCCGCCGCCCGGTCCTCACCCTCGTCAACGACGACCATGCGAACTCCGCCGCGAGCGCCAACGCCTCCGCGACCCGCCACGGGATGGACTCGTCGCGCGCCCCATCCGCCGCCGACCCCTCTCGCCCGGCGGGCGCTGCGCGCAAGATCCTGACCAAGGACCAACTCCTCAGCGCCCGCGCGCGGGCCGCGAGCGACGGCCTCAAGGTCGTGCACTGCCACGGCTGCTTCGACATCGTTCACCCCGGGCACATCCGCCACCTCCGCCACGCCAAGGCGCAGGGCGACATCCTGCTGGTCACGATCACCGGTGACGCCCTCATCAACAAGGGCACCGGGCGCCCGCTCATCCCCCAGGAACTCCGCGCCGAGAACCTCGCCGCGATCGATTTCATCGACTGGGTCTACATCGAGCCGCGCCCCACCGCCGAAGGGCTCCTCGAAGAGGTCCGCCCCGACGTCTACGTCAAGGGCAAGGAATACGAAACGAACTCCGACCCGCGCTTCGCCGCGGAAAAGGAGGCCGTCCTCCGTCACGGCGGCAAGGTCTTCTTCTCCTCCGGCGACGTCGTCTTCAGTTCCACCGCGCTCATCGCCGCGCTCGAACAGAGCGCCGACCCCTACCACGCGCGCCTCCGCGAACTCCTCTCTCGCAGCGAGACCGGCGGCGAGGAACTCACGCGCGTCATCGCGCGCTTCCGCGGCCAGCGAGTCGTCGTCGTCGGCGAGACCATCCGCGACACCTACGTCCTCTGCGACCGCCCCGACATCGCCGGCGAGAGCCCGATCATGACGCTCCGCCCCGTCGAGCGACGCACCTACGACGGCGGCGCCGCCATCATCGCGCGACACCTCGCGGCGCTCGGCGCGTTCCCCGTGCTCGTCACCGCCATGCCGCGCGACAGCGCCGACGCCGAGGAACTCCGGCGTCGCCTGCTCATCGAGGGCGTCGAGGTCCGCGCGATCGAGGTCGACACCCCGATCCCGGAGAAACAGCGATTCCTTGTCGGCGCTCAGAAGGTCATGAAACTCGATCTCCTCGAGCGCTACGAACTCGACGAGGCCACGCAGCGCCAACTCATCGCCACCGCCCGCGACGCGGCCGTCGCCTGCGGGCGCGCCGCGCCAGGCGAGAGCGGGGGGGATGTGCCCCGCGATGGTTCCGGCCTGTGCGACGCCGTCATCCTCGCCGACTTCGGCCTGGGCATGTTCAGCCCCGGACTTCTCGCGCGCCTCATCCCCGAACTCCGCCCGCGCACGCGTCTGCTCACCGGCGACGTCTCCGGCCGCCGCTCCAACCTCCGCGCCATGCACGACATGGACCTGGTCTGCCCCTCGGAAAGCGAACTCCGCGACGCCCTGGGCCTCTTCGACGAAGGCCTCGGGCTGGTCGTGTGGCGGCTGCTCGCCGAGACGCGCAACCGGAACGTCATCTGCACCATGGGCCCCGAGGGGCTCATCGCCTTCGACCGTCTCGACCACCACCCCGCGCTCCGCGACGCCTTCACCGACGCCGGCGCCTCCAGCCAGTGGCAGACCCGCATCAAGGCCGAGCACGTCCCCGCACTCACCGTCCATGCCACCGACCCTTTGGGGTGCGGCGACGCCATGCTCGCCACCGCCACCCTCGCCCTCGGCGCCGGCTCGAACCTGCTCGCCGCGGCGTTCCTCGGCGCGTGCGCCGCCGCCGTCCAGGTCCAGCGTCTCGGCAACACCGTCATCAGCGCCACCGACCTGCGCCAGATCGTCGCGCGGGTCCACAGCGCCCACCTCGCCTACACGCCCCGCGAAGTCATCGAGGCCCGCGCGCCGATGTCCGCGCCCACCGTCAGCGCCCAGCGCCGGGCGGTGGGCGTATGAACGGTCCCCCTCCGATCCCGTTCCCGCCCGGAGCGCGCACGCCGCCGGCGCTCCCGCCCGGCCCGGCGATCGCCTATGTCCTGCCCACGCGCAACCGGCCCACGATCCTCGCCGCCACCATCGCGCACCTCTCCGGTCTGCCGCGCCACCCCGGCGGGGCCCAGGTCATCATCGTCGACAACGCCTCCGACGTGCCCGCGACGACCCAGATCGGGCGCGCGACCGAACTCCCCAACGGTCTGACAATCGAGGTCGTCCGCTCCGAGACCAACCTCGGAGCCGCCGGGCGCAATCTCGGCGTGATTGTCAGCGATCCCTCGTGCCGCTGGATCGTCATGCTCGACGACGACTCCTGGCCGACCGACCTCGGGTTCCTGGACGCCATCCAACGCGCCGAACAACCGGCGGCGAAGCCCGCCGCGACGCTCGCCGATCGCGCCGAGCCCGTCGGCGCCATCGCCGGAGATATTCAGCTCTCCAGCGGCGACCGCGAGGCCGGCGGCCTGCCCGAAGTCTTCACCGGGTGCGGCGCGATCATCCGGCGCGATGCCTTCCTCTCCGCCGGCGGGTACGACGCCTCTTTCGGTTACTACGCCGAGGAGTACGAC
>CALMQD010000238.1 GCA_937871415.1 uncultured Phycisphaerales bacterium
CCCACGGGCACACGAACGTCGTCGGCGTCGGGATCGGCGCGTACGACGAATCAAACACCGTCTGCCACGGCGCCCGCTGCTCCACCAGCCCCTTCCGCGCGATCTTCCACCCCGGCAGCGACCAGTAGTCCGCCGTGTCCTTCACCGAGGCGCTCCCCGCCGCGCGCTCCTCCGGCGTCGCCGCCCGCACGAACACGTCCCCGTCCACCAGCGCGATGTGCTCACCCGGAAGCCCGATCAGCCGCTTGATGTAATTCTCCGCCGGGCCCGCGTTCGGCACCGTCTCCTCCGGCTTCTGCGCCGCCCCCACCCCGGGCCCCGGCCGCGAACTGGGGTTCTTGAACACCACCACGTCGAACCGCCGCGGCTCAAACACCGAGTACAGGTACTTCAGCACCAGGATCCGGTCCCCCGCGCGCGTCGGCGATTCCGACTTCGTCACCAGCGCCCCCGACGCCGGATCGTGCAGCGCCAGGTTCCGCTGCACCGGGTTGAGCACCGAACTCGACTGCCCCTGCGTCGCCCCCACCGTCCAGTCCGACCCCGTCGCCGGGTCGTGGTGCCGCGTGTGCTGCCCCAGCAGCGTCGGCGCCATCGACCCCGTCGGGATCACAAACGCCTCCACCACAAACCCGCGGAACACAAACGCCAGCGCGAACGCGATGATGATCGACATCACCATCTCCTGCGCAGACTCCGAGTGCGGCTTGGGGTGCGCCCCGCCGCTCCCCGCTCCACTTGGGCTCTTCACGCTCCCGGCGGCGATGGGCGCGGGCGTTGCAGCGGCCGGTTGGATCGGTCCTTCAGGCATGCAGAGAGGGTATACGGAAGAAGGAGGCACCGGGCACCAAGACAAAGCGGCATTCGGCATTCGGCATTCGTGAAGGCGAGTGCGCGGGTGGGCGTTGGCTGCAACGCGGAGGCGCGGGGACGCTGAGGGCGCAGAGGAAGGCGCCGAGGCGGGGATTGAGAAGAAGGCATCAGGCAGCAGGCATCAGGACAACGCGGCATTCGGCATTCGTGAAGGCGAGTGCGCGGGTGGGCGTTGGCTGCAACGCGGAGGCGCGGGGACGCGGAGGATGCGAAGCAGAAATCACTGGGTCGGGTCATCGATGGCGTGAAACCGGTCGCTCTCCACCTTGTGCATAGGTGGCTTGTCTTCACAGCGCCACTCCGGCACTTGGCCACTCTGTCACTTTCGATGTCCCTCTGTGGCTCCGTGGCTCCGTGACTCCGTGGTGAATCCCATGCGTGCCCACGATTGCCAAATGCCGCTTTGTCCTGGTGCCCGTGTGCCTGCTTCTTTGTGCCTTGGTGTCTTTGTGGTCTGCCTCGCCTCGGCCCCTTGCTTTGCGTCCTCCGCGTCGTTGCGACTCCGCGTTGCAGCCGTGGGAGTGGCGCGATGAGGAGGAACCAGGCGACGAGTTCGCACCGGATGCGCGGAGCCGCACTCGGTGGCAGGTGGAGGCAGAATCGGATGAGCGTGGCGGAGAATTGCTCGCGGGGGCGCAGATTGTGGATAACTCGGCGCCCGCGCGCTCCAAAACGACCGCGGGGCCGGCCTCAAGGCCGACCCCATCAAGGTCGAGTGGCTGGATTTTTGTTTCGAGCGTCGGGCCCGTGGCGCCGATTCGCTCACGCTGTTGCTGCCATGGACCCCGGCAGCGGGGAGTGCGACTCTCTCACGCCGGAGGAGTCGTTACTTCTTCTTGGACTTCTTCTTGCCAGCCTTCTTCTTCGACTTCTTCGCAGTCTTCTTGGCCATTGTGCGATCTCCTCGATCAAACAGGTGGTTCAACTGACGCGGTGCTTGCGAGCCACTTCGCTCCACACCGTCGCCTTCGAGCTGCTCCATCTATCGGACGACGGATGCCGTCGTCTTGAGCAACTCTCCCTCACCATACACTGACTCACGCGCGGAGTGCAAGTCGATGTCGCCGTCAACCACCTCCATCATCGTCTTCGGCGCCACCGGCCGCACCGGCTCGCGCATCTGCGAGCTCGCGCACGCGAGCGACGCCTTCGTCCTCCTCGCGCGCGTCGCCCGCGCAACCGACACCTCCGCCCCCGCGCCGCGCGCTCCCTCGCTCCTCTCTCCCGACGACGCACGCGCCGCGCCCGCGCTCCCCGCCGCGCAGCGCCCCTGGCCGCTTGCCGAAAACCCCTTGAATCTCCGGCGTTTTCGCGGCTCCGCGCACGCCGTCATCGACTTCTCCTCCGACGCCGGAACCCGCGAGGCCCTCCGCGCCGCGCTCGACCTCCACGCCGCGCTCGTCGTCGGCACCACCGCCCTCGAGGACGCCACGCGCGACGCTCTGAACGACGCTTCACGCGCCATCCCCGTCCTCGTCGCGCCCAACATGTCCCTCGGCGTCGCGCTCGTCGCCAGGGCCCTGTCGATCATCGCGCCCGCTGTGGAAAAAAATTCTGACATTTCCATCGTCGAGGCGCACCACCGACGAAAACTCGACGCCCCCTCCGGCACCGCGCTCCGCCTCGCGCGCGCCATCCGCGACGCCGGCGCACCCCTCCGCGACGATCAGATCCTCTCCATCCGCGCCGGCGACATCGTCGGCGAGCACTCCGTCCGCTTCGCCTGCGACGGCGAGTACATCGAGATCACCCACCGCGCCACCTCGCGCGATCTCTTCGCCCGCGGCGCGCTCCGCGCCGCCGCCTGGCTCACCCAAAGACCCCCCGGCATGTACGCCATCGAGGACCTCATCGCGCCGCGCGCATGAACAACGCGCCTCTCCGGCGCTTCTCCCTCAGATCCCCGCTATTTCGCGTCATGATCGCCGCGCGTTCGTGCAACTTCGCGCCCGCACGCACCCGCGTCTACCGCTTGCCCCGCGGCTTGCGCGGCTCGCCCTTCACCATCGGAGGGCCGTACGGCTCATCCTTCTTCTCCGCCGCGCTCGGCGCTCCCGCGCCCGCGCTCGCAGACGCCTCACCGCTCCCCTCCGCCGCCGGCGCGCTCCCCGCCAGCTCCACCTCGTGCCCCGTCGACTCCGCGCCCGCGCCCGTTGCTTCGTCCGTCCCGCCCGGCGTGATCGGCAAAAGGTCGGGTGTCGGCATCGGCGTCTCGCGCACGAAGATCGACGCCAGCGCCGTCCCGTTGATCCGGTTGTACACCGCCAGCGTCCGCTCGTCGCTCACCATCACCGGCACGCGCGCCCGCACCACTCCCTGATACGGGTTGTACCAGAACGCCGCCAGCGTCGGGTCCACCGCCACGCGCACGCTCGGGTGCAGCAGGCCCGCCTCCTCCACCCCCGCCACCTCCAGCCACGGCCGGTCCGGCGACACCAGCCGGTTCATCGGCGGGTTGTTCTCGAACCACGCCGGGTCCACGCTCACCGGCCACCCGCGCGAGTTCACCTCCGCCGTCTTCGTCGCCGAGCGGTACTTGATCTCCGTCTCCAGACGCAGCAACTCCGCCGACGCCTGCATCACCAGCGCTTCCTGGTCACGCTCGCGGCGCATGTAGATGATCCCGCCGCCGATCAGACCGGCGAGCACGATCAACAGCGCAAAGTCCCTGAGCCAGCGCATGCATTCTCCAGCGGGCCGCGCCGCCGCGCACCCTGTGTCGCCCTGATCGACCACCCCGCGCCCGCGATTTGCGCGCCCCGCACCATCCGACCGTGGGGCGCGTCAGTCTGGGCGTGCTGTGACGCCCGCCCGGCGAGCGCACCGCGTTCATCCCTTCCCGCCGCGACCCACGCTCTGTTTCCGGGCGTTTCCTACACTCGCTCCGCGCGCTCTCCCGGCGCCGGCAGAGTCCGAGAACGCCCCATCCGCCCGTCCCGCCGGAGCACTCCATGGGTCAGATCCACACCCGCCGCCTCGCCTCCGGTCTCACGCTCATCATCGAGCCCATGTCCGGCGTCCGATCCGTCGCCGTCAACTGGCTCCTCCCCGCCGGATTCATCACCGACCCCGACCCGCTCGAAGGCCTCGCGCCCATGATCGCCGAGCTCGTCTTCCGCGGCGCCGGCGACCTCGATTCCCGCGCCCAGGCCGACGCCATGGACCGCCTCGGCGTCTCGCGCTCCAGCGACGCCTCCTCCCACCACCTCCGCCTCGGCTTTGTGCTCACCGGCGACCG
>CALMQD010000239.1 GCA_937871415.1 uncultured Phycisphaerales bacterium
GAGGCATGAGGAAGCAATGGCCAACAGTGCGAGTGGACAAGTTGTGGTTGGGGGAGGCGGCGGAGGCCGGGGAGGCGGGGTAGTCGAGGAAGGCGGAGGCGGAGGAGGGGCGAAAGGGCGGACGGGGAGGCGTGGGCGGCCGCGGGTGAGGCCGGTGGTGGTGTTGTCGGCGGAGTTTGAGCGGCTGCGGCGTGGGTTTCTGACGTACTGCCGCGTGGAGTGCGGGTTTTCGCGGAACACGGTGGAGGCGTATGAGCGCGATCTGGAGGACCTGATGGGGTTCCTGATGGCGCGGGGGATCGGGACGGTCGGGGCGGTGACGACGCGGGATTTGTCGGAGCATCTGGCGTCGCTTCGCGCGAAGAAGGGGCACGGGCCGACGACGGTGACGCGGCACCTGGCGACGGTGCGGGCGTTCTTCAAGTGGGCGCTGTCGACGGGGCTCTTGACGGAGAATCCGGCGGTGCTGTTGGAGCGGCCGCGGACGGGGCTGCGGCTGCCGGACGTGATCAGTCCGCGTCAGACGCGGGCGCTCTTGGAGGCGGCGTCGAGTGCGCGGAAGAGCGCGGGGAGAGGGACTCGCGGCGGGAAGGAGAGCCCGGCGGGGAAGAGCAAGAAAGCGGGAACGGGGAGTGCGGCGGAGGAGATCGCCGCGGCGCTGGTGCTGCGGGACCGGGCGCTGTTGGAGTTGATGTACGGGTGCGGGCTGCGGGCGTCGGAGGCGGCGGGGCTGAAGGTGGGGGACGTGCAGTTGTCGCTGGGCGTGGTGCTGGTGACGGGGAAGGGCGACAAGCAGCGGCTGGTGCCGATGGGCAAGCCGGCGCGGGAGGTGGTGGGGAAGTACCTGGAGGAAGCGCGGCCGCGGCTGGCGCGGGGGGGGAAGAAGCGCGGGAAGGGTGATGAGGAGAAGGGAGGGGCGACGACGGCGTCGCAGCGGCGCGAGAAGTTGTTGTTGTCACGGACGGGGCGGGCGCTGACGCGTGTGACGGTGCACACGGTGGTGAAGCAGTGTGCAATGGCCGCGGGTTTGAAGGATGTGCACCCGCACACGCTGCGGCACTCGTTCGCGACGCACTTGCTCATCGGCGGGGCGAACCTGAAGGTGGTGCAGCAGTTGCTGGGGCACGCGGATGTGTCGACGACGCAGATCTACACGCACGTGGACGGGAAGCGGCTGAAGCAGGTGCACCGGGAGTTTCATCCGAGGAAGTGAGGGGGCGGCATTCGGCAATCGGCATTCGGCATTCGTGAAGGCGAGTGCGCGGATGGGTTTGGGCTGAAACGCGGAGGCGCGGGGACGCAAAGGGGGAAAAAGGAATGCGGAACTCGGAGGCGCGGAGGGAGGGGAGGTCGCTCGGAGGGATGGCCGCGAAGTCACGGAGGGAAGGGACGAAGCGACGGAGGGACGAAGCGACGGAAGGGAAGGAGGGGAAGGCGGCAA
>CALMQD010000240.1 GCA_937871415.1 uncultured Phycisphaerales bacterium
CCCACGCCCGCGCACCCCGCGCCGCGCGCCTCTTGGTTCCGTCGCGCCTTCGCCCTTGTCCAGTGGTCGCTCCCCATCGCCACGCTCGCTCTCATCCCCAAGTGTCCGATCTGTTTCGCAGGCTACATCCTCCTATTCACCGGCCTAGGGCTCTCTTTCTCCCAGGCTGCGCTCGCGCGATGGTCTCTCATCTCGCTCAGCCTTCTCGCCCTCGCATTCCTTACCCTCCGCCTCGCGCGGCGAGTCCTCCGCGCACGACACCTCGCGGCCGCCGCGCTCGCGCCTTCCGCCAAAACGCGCTAACTCGCACCCCGCACCGCTTCACACCGCTTTCAGCACCACCAGCGTCAGGTCATCCTGCTGCGCCGTCCCGCCCGCAAACGCGCCCACATCCCGCACCACCGCCTCAATCAGTTCCGCCGCCGGCAGGTGCGCGTGCCTCGATAGCGATGCGTGCAGCCGCTCAAGCCCAAACTCCTCGCGCACCGCGCCGGCGCCCCCCTCGCGCGCCCATTCCACGATCCCGTCCGTCACCAGCGCCAGGACATCGCCCGGCTTCAACTCCAGCCGGCGCGGCGGGTCCGTCTCCAACTCCGGCGTCACCGCCAGCGGCAACGCCTGCGACCCGATCGACTCCACACCCCCCGTCGCCTTCACGTACAACACGATCGGCCCGTGCCCCGCCGACAACAGCGCCAGCGGCCCACCGCTCCCATCGATCAACACGTTCACCATCGTGATGAACCGGCCATCCGGGAGGTCCTCCGCCAGCAGCCGATTCACCCGCGTCGCCAGAGACATGAGGTCCGCGTGGTGAGCGCTGCTCGCCCGCACGTACGCGCGGCACGCCGCCGTCACCAGGGCCGGCCCGATCCCGTGCCCCGACACATCCGCGAGCGTCACGATCCAGTTCCCGTCCGGCAGCAGTTGCCAGTCGTAGTAATCGCCCCCCGTCTGGTCCGCCGGCCGGTTCCACGCCGCGATGTCGAAGCCCGGAACGCTTGGCCTGCTCCGCGGCAGCAGCGACTGCTGGATCGTTCGCGCCACCAGCAAGTCCCGCTCGACTCGCTCCATCTTCCGGCGCGTCTCCGCCTCGTCCAGAGCCGCCTCCACGTGCGAACGGATCTGCCGCGCCACCCACGCCGCCACCGCCCCGTTGGACAGCAGCAGGAGCAGCGCCATCGCGTACCCCGGGCGCGGCCACCCCGGCGCCAGCGACTCCGAACCCTTCGCGACCCACACATACGCGAGCACGCCCGCGTACCCGCACGCCGCAACGGCCCCGCCCAGCAGGCACAAGCCCGGGCGCAGCCGCAGCGTCGTCAGTGTGATGAGCAACCCGTACGCCAGGATCGGCGGCGAACTCACCGCGACATACGGCGCCACCGCGCCCAACAGGATGTGCGCCAGGATCACGCCCGTCGGCACCGAGCACTCCACCGCCACGCTCAGCGCATCCACCCATCCCGGGATGAGCTTGTCGTGCCGCCGCGCCCAGCGCAGCGCGCCGATCGACCACACCTGCACCACCAGTAGCAGCAAGCCGGCGATCGCCCCCACGACCTTCAGGTACACCTCCGTCGGCGACGAGAATCGCAGGCCCGACAGCGGCACGGCGATGACCAACAGCAGCACGATCACCGCGTACGCGCGGCGCTCCTGGCTCTTCAGCAGCGCCTCGCGAAACGCCCGCGAGCGCGCGGCTACTTCGCCATACGCCCCGCTCCGCCGCGATGTCGTCGGCTCTATCGTCATGGCTCTACCCTCCCCCTCCGGTACGGCCGAGCGAAACCCCGCTCGCGCCCGCGACCTCACAGTCTAATCGCAAACCATCCCGCCCCCACCCCCCCCCCAAACAGCGAGGCCCGGGCAGGATCCCGGGCCTCCCGTTCCATCTCTTTCACTCCGTCACCCCC
>CALMQD010000241.1 GCA_937871415.1 uncultured Phycisphaerales bacterium
ACGAGCCTCGACGTCACGGCGGTGAAGCAGTAAGACGGCTCCGCACGCCAATGTCGGACGACTCCGATATCGCACGGCCAGCACGTTTCCTCCAATCAGCGGCGTCAAACTCCCCGAACGACAGCACCCCGGGCCGAAACCCGGGGTGCCGTGATGATCTGCATTCTCCGGCGGCGATCCGCCCGAGTCTCCAGATTCAGTTGATCGGCGGGGCGTTCTCGAGCATGCCCAACTGCCACATCAGGAAGCAGCGCTGGTCCGCCGCGTCACGCACGCGCAGGTTCAGAGGCTTGCCCTGCCCGTGCCCGGCCTCGCGGTCGACCCACAGCAGGACCGGCTTCTTCGTCAGGTCCGACCCGCTCGAAGCCTGGAGCAGCGCGGCCATCTTGCGCGCGTGCAGCGCGTGCACGCGCGTGTCATTCTCGCCCGCCGTCAGCAGCACCGCCGGGTATTTCGTGCCTTTCTTGACATTGTGATAGGGCGAGTACTTCACGAGGTACTCGTACTGGTCGGCCTTCTCGGCCGAGCCGTACTCGGGCACCCAGTACCGCGCCATCAGGAAGTTCTGGAACCGCAGCATGTCGAGCAGCGGCACCGCGACGATCGCCGCGCCGAACAGGTCCGGACGCTGCGTCACGCACGCGCCGGTCAGGAGACCCCCGTTGGAACCGCCCGAGATCGCCAGGCGCTTGGGGTTGGTGTAGCCGCGCTGGACGAGGTGCTCCGCCGCGCCGATGAAGTCATCGAAGACGTTCTGCTTCCGCGCCATTTTGCCGGCCTCGTGCCACGCCTCGCCGAACTCGCCGCCGCCGCGCAGGTTCGGGAGTGCGAAGACCCCGCCCGCCTCGAACCACTGGAACAGCCCGGGCGAGAAGAACGGCGTGTTCGAGACGTTGAACCCGCCGTACCCGTTGAGGATCGTCGGGTTGTTGCCGTCGAGCTTCAGGCCCTTCTTGTGGACGATGAACATGGGCACGCGCGTGCCGTCCTTGCTCGAGTACCACTCCTGCTTCACCTCGACCATCGAAGGGTCCACCGGCACTTCCGGACGCTCCCACAGCTGCGGCTCGGCGTCCGGCCGGGCCAGGTCCACGCGGAAGATCGAACTCGGATAGTTGAACGAGGTGAACGACAGGAACGCCTCGGTGCGGTCCTGATCGGTCGACAGCCCCGCCGAGCCGATCCCCGGCAGGCGCAGCGTGCCGAGTTTCTTGCCCGAGTAGTCAAACAACTCGATCGTGTTGCTCGCGTTGACCATGTACGTCACCGCGAGGATGCCTTTGGCCAGCGAGAAGCCCTCGATCACCCCGTCCTGACGCGTCGGCACGATCTCCTTCCAGTTCGCCCTGTCCGGGTTCTTGAGGTCGATCGCGAGAATCCGCCCGTTCGACGCCTTGTTCGTCGTCTTGAGGAACATCGTGTCGCCGGCGATCGCCGCGGTGTTCTCGCTCTTGTCGCCGACCATGATCGGGATCCGCTTCACCTCGCCCGTCTTGCGGAACTCGTTGAAGTCGTACGCCCACAGGTCGTTGTTCCGCGTGTCGGTCGCGTACGCGATCACGCCCCAGCGCCCGTCCTTCGACAGCCCGCCGTCCGGGCCGTAGGTCGTCGCGAGGTCCTTGTTCTCGTCGACCGTGAACTGGCGGATGATGAGCCGGTCCTTGGCGCCGGGCGCCTCCCCGCTCGCGCCGCGGAGCTCCTTGAACATCACCTGGCCGGAGTACGGGTTCCCCGCGTCCGACAGGTTCCGGTACACGATCCCCGAGTTGTCCGGCAGCCAGTCGCACGAACTCACCTTCCCCGCCACTTCCGTGTCCAGCTTTTTGCCCGTGTCGACGTCGAGCATGTGCAGCGTGGCGTTCTCGTCGCCCGCGCGGTACGTGCCGTACGCCAGCAACTTGCCGTCGTGCGAGGGCTGGTACCACGACACTGTCACCAAGCCCTTCTCGTCGAGCGTGTTGGGGTCGAGCAGCAGACGCGGCCGGCCCGAATACCCCTCGCGCACGAACACCCGGGCCTGGTTCTCCGAGCCTTCACGCTTCGAGTAGAAATACCGCCCCTTGGCGTCCTTGCCTTCCCCCGGCTCGCCGGTCATGATCGGCGCGCTCACCGAGCCGACTTCCATCAACTGACGCAGGCGTGCCTCGACCTTGTCGCGCCCGGGCAGGTTGTCCAGCACCGTCCGCGTGTACGCGTTCTGCGCGTCGGTCCACGCCGCGACCTCGGGCGTCACCTTGCCCATGTTCTGCGGGTCGCTGTTGTCGCCCTCGAGCCACCGGTAGTTGTCCACCACCTTGCGCCCGAAGTACTCGTCCGTCACGCCGTCCACGCGCGACCCCGGGGGCATCGGCACCGCCGACGCCATCCCCCCCGCTCCCATCGCCTTCTTCCCGCCTTCCGGCTTCGAGCCCATGGCCTCGGCCTTCGCCGCGGGCTTGGTCTCGCTCACCGTCACCGCCGCGCCATCCTTCGAGCCCGAATCGTGCGAACCCGCGCTCTTGGCGCCCGGCTCGCTCTCGCACGCCCCAAGCCCGATGGTCAGACCGGCGCACACCAACACCGAGGCCAGTGCGGCCGCCGGCCTGCTCATGCGCTCCAACCAGCCCGGCTCGCCGGGAGACGACTGCGTAATGCTCATGGACTCCTCCAAAGTGTGCGCTGCTGCGCGGAAAGACCTTCCCCGGCCAGATGGTACCAGCCGGGGGCCAGGAAGTTGACCTCAGGACGCCCCCGCCGCCCCCCGACGACTCCTCACCGCCCCGCCGCGTGCTTAGGCCGGCTCGCGACGGGTCCGAGACACCACACGCACGACCGGCTCGCCGGAGGTGTAGCCGCGCCGAGCCATTTGTTCGCCCGCGATGCTCTGGAACACGCGCAACTGCTCGGGCGTGAACCAGTTGGACCAGTCGCCGGGCGAGCCCTTGCGGACGAACGCTCCGCGGTCCTCCTCCCCCGGCTTGCGCCCGCCCGAGGCCGCCTCGAACGAACTCGCCTGAACGCACCGATCCACGACCGCCTCCGACGCGTCCGCCCCGATGAACTCGAAGATCGCCCGCGCATGCTCCCGCGGCCGCTCCCACATCTCCTCGTACCGAATCTCCAGGAAGTTGGGGAACAGCCTCTGCGCTTCAAACGCCGCGCTCGAAGCATCGGCCCACATCGCCGCGTATCGCCGCACCATCTCGTCCGGCAGTGTCGAAGACGCCAGGAACGCCGACGCTTCCTTCGCCTGCGCCGATTCCGGCCCTTGCGGCGCGTACTTCGCGCGGTTGTTCAGGTTGTGCGCCGCGGCCGACACGACCACGTCCCGACCGTCTCTGACCAGGTGCACAAACCGCACCGCGGGGTTCCACTCGTGCATCGCCCGCACCGCCCCGAGCGCCGTGCCGACATAGGGCGTCAGTTTCTCGCCGTAGATCGGCTTGCCCGATGACGCGCGCGACTCATCCGCGATCGCGCCCAGCACGCGGTGCAGGAGGCGCTTGTTGAACGCGCCCTTCTCCGACGCGGGCACCGGCGCGCGGTAGTACGCACCCAGGAACGCGATGAACTTCTCGACCGTCAGGTGCGGCCCGCTGAGGTTCGTCGGATCAAAGTAATCGCCGAACGCCCGCGACTCGGCGCACACGACCGTCGGGTGCGCGTTGAGCAGGCTCTGCGTCCAAGTCGTCCCGCTCTTGGCGCTGGCGAACACCAGGTAATCGAAACCGCCTCCGTGCATGGACGGAGACTAACACCCCGCGCCCGCGGCCGTCAATCACGGTGCGTCAACCGCACCCACGCTCGACGTGCGACAAAGCCCACAAGCGTCGTGAGAGTTACCGCCAACGCGAAAATCCCCAGGGAGAGGTTGTAACACTGGCTCGCGGACAACGCACGGCCTCCCCTGAAGGTCGGGTAGTCCGTATTCGACCAGTGGTTGCCCGCGGCCAACTGCGATCGCCCGTCGATGAACATCTGAAAGCCGATAATCAACATCGGACCGACCGCAAAGAACACCAAGAGCACGGCCGACGTTGCAGGGGACCACTTCAGTGCGAGGTGTGCAAATGACAACGCATACGCGGCGATCGCGAGCCACATCACCGCCGGGATCGGCGTCCCCAGGGCGACAGGCATCAATACCAACATTGGCGGAATAAACGCCAGCACATGATGTGCGATGGCAATCCATCGCTGACGATTCTCCCGGAACCAAAGCGCGACACCCGCCGCGTGAACCGCGAGCGCGATGACGATCCACAGGAGCAGCCACCAACTCTCGTACCGTGCGAGCGGGGTCGGCACATCGCGTGCAAATGAACGACCAGCGAGCGGCCCGCAGTACACGAGCACCCACGCGGGCCACCCGCGAAACCATGACAGCCACTCTTCCTTCGACCGCTGCCTGGCGATGAACATTCGCACCAGCGTCTTGCGTGTAAATCTGACTCCGCATTCCGGGCACCGACCGTCTTCCAGTCCTTCGAGGTCGTAGCCACAGTCCAGGCACCGCGGCTGGAACCCCAGCGGCTCCTCCATCACCCGCGGCGTGCTCGGCTCGGATCCGCTCAAGAGCAATCTCAATTGGCCATTCCGCGTGCCGCCCGCACTACTGCACAGCGCCCTTCGTCAGGCGCATGAACGCCGTCTCGAGGTTCACGCTCTCCTCACTGAAACTCAGCAGGCGGAACGAGTTGTTCACCAGCACGTTCGGAATGTCCGACACGCCCGCGCCGCCCTTGGCCTCGGGGTCGAACGCCAACTGGATGATCTTCCCGTCACCCGACGCCTTGTCCGAGCGCGACGACGTGTCGTCCATGATCGTCACCTTCGCGATGCCCGGTAGCTTCTGCAGCAACTGCGCCGCGGCCATCGTCCGGTCCGCCACCTGCACGTGCACCGTCTGCCCCACGCGCGCCCGGCGCAGCGCCTCGTCCACCGAGCCCGAGAAGAGCAACTTGCCGCGCTCGATGATCCCCACCGTGTTGCACAACTCCGCGAGTTCCGGCAGAATGTGGCTCGAGATGATGATCGTCTTGCCCATCCGCTTGAGTTCTTTGAGCAGTTCGCGGATCTCGATGCGGGCCCGCGGGTCGAGCCCCGACGCCGGCTCGTCCATCAGCAGCACCTTCGGGTCGTGCAGCAGCACGCGCGCGATCGACAGCCGCTGCTGCATGCCGCGCGACAGGCTGTTCACCTCCGCCGTCGCCTTGTAGTTCAGGTCCGTCAGGTCCAGCACGTCGCCGACGACCTTCTTCCGCTGCGTCCCGTGGATGTTGTAGCACGCCGCGAAGAACTCCAGGTACTCCGTGACCACCATGTCTTCGTACGCGCCCATGAAGTCCGGCACGTAGCCGATGAGCGGCCGGATCAGCCGGTTCTGATACCCCACGGTCAGCCCGTCGATCATCGCCTGCCCGGACGAGGGCTTGAGCAGCGTCGCGAGGATCTTGATCGTCGTCGTCTTGCCCGCGCCGTTGGGGCCGATGAATCCGAAGCAGTCGCCCGCCTCCAGCGCCAGGTTCAGCGAGTCCAGCGCCACCAGGTCGCCGTAGCGTTTCGTCAGGTTGATCGTCTCGATCATCGGCATAAAGAAAAGGTCCTCGGTCGAGTCGAAGTAAGCGGTGAGTGTAAGTCGCGGCGACGATCCGAGTGCCCTAGAACCCCGGCCCACCCGCCCCCGGCGGCGCCGACGAGCCTGTGTCGTCCGGTCCGGCGTCGCCCGAGGCCGGCTCGGTCCCGCCCACGCCCGTGCCCGTCACCGCCCGCGGCGGCAGCGGGTACATCCAGCGCACGAACACGGGCCCGCTGTTCCGCGCGATCTCCGTCGGCAATGGGCGCCCGTCCACCGTGATCGGCACCGGGCAGTTCACGTTGTCCAGCCGCCCGATGATCACCAGGCACGGCTCGCTGAACCAACGCGATACGTCGTATGTGTGCGCCGCCGAGACCGTCGCCCAGCTGGCCTGCTGCACCGACCGCGTCTGGATCACCGGGAACAGGTTCAGCACCGCGAGGTCCGCGAAGTTGACCTCCTGTTCGCTCCGGCTGAAGGTGAGGTCGAAGCCGCTCGACACCTTCATCGACGGGCGGTTCTCCATCCACTTCCCGAGACGGTCGGCCTCCGAGAGTTCCGCCGGGAACACCCTCGAAAGGTCGAGCGTCTCGCCCTTGCCCCACTTCGACAGCGACGCCGAATAGCACTCGGTGAACAGCTCCGACGTCAGCCAGTTCGAACGCGGCCCGAAGTTCAGGAACACCTGCACATCGTGCAGCGCTTCCGGCATGTTGTGCACGAGCTGCCCCTGCAGGTCCCACGTCCGCTCCTTGAGCGTCAGCCGCTGGCGCGGCACGACCTTGATCTCCGTTCCCAGCCGGATCGAGGCCTGCGCCGCGGCATCCGCTTCGCCCGTCGCCGATCCCACCTGCGGCAGCGGCATCTGCCACTGCATCCCGAGGCTCCCCGCCCAGTCCACCTGGAACTGCTTCGAGGTCGCGCGGATCGGCACCGTCAGCGCCGTGGGCGTCCTCGAGTCCGCAACGTACCCGCGCGCATCGGGGAACGAGCCCGACGACGCCGTGCGCTCCGGAGCGTCCCACGGCGCGACGAGGTTGAGCCCCGTCCCGTCGCCGCTCGAAGCCGGGCACGCGACCTTCGCCTCCCCGTACCCCGGGAAGTAGATGTTCAGCCAGGTCCGCGCGCGCTGGTTGGACTGACCGTAGACGTGATCGACGAGCGTGACGTGCTTGAGCTGCACGCGCCGCCCCTTGAGCAGCGTCACCCCGCCCCACGCAAGACCGGTGAACATCACCGTCGCCCCCAGGAACGCCAGCCACGAGTAGTGCACCTTGCCCCGGCTCTTGAGCGCGAAGTACCCGCCCGGCCCCGCGACGAGCCAGTACGCGCCGAACATGAAGAACGCCATCAGCAGCCCGCCCGCCGCCTGCGCCGACATCGTGATGAAATCGCGCACGCCCCCGTCGAGTTTGTACGCGCTCCCCACCGTCGGGCGCGACAGGAACTGGTCGTTCTTCGCACGCCGCAGGATCTCGCCCTGCGAGAGCGTCTCCATCTGCCGCCCCAGCACGCGCCCCCAGAAGCGGCCCGCCTGCAGCGCGCCGACGGTGTCCGACAACTGCGGCGAGGTCACGTCGACCCCCACCACCGTCACCGCCCCCGCACCGACCAGCCGTCGCACCG
>CALMQD010000242.1 GCA_937871415.1 uncultured Phycisphaerales bacterium
TCGGGAGCCGCGAGCCTGGGCAGTGGTTGTGACAGATCCCGAGGCGCGGCCAGCGCCGCGCTCGCCGTCGGAGCGAGCGCGCCGCTCAGCCCTCGACCACACCGAGCAGTTCGTTCTCGCGGAGGATGAGCATCTTGTCGCCCTTGAACTCGACCTCGGTGCCGGCGTACTTGCCGTAGAAGACCTTGTCGCCCTTGCGCACGCTCATCTCGGCGCGCTTGCCGTTCTCGAGGCGCTTGCCGGGTCCGACGGCGACGACCTCGCCGCGCACCGGCTTTTCCTTCGCGCTCTCGGGCAGGAAGATGCCCGACGCGGTCTTCGACTCGCTCTCGATGGGCTTGACCAGAACGCGATCTTCAAGAGGCTTGATGGCCATGGGTTTCTTTCTCCTGGACAGAGTCCGCTGAATGGTTGCTCGCGAGCCCCCGGCGGGCAACCGTCGCCCGCCCCGGATTCTCGCGGAAATCACGCTGTTCTCACCCCTCCGGTCGTCGCTCGTTCGGATCGTGCCCCGACCCCGGCCCCTGCGCGAACGGCCCGGAGCGCACCCGCGATGTCGCGCTTCAGCCCGGCGTCGCGCTGCGGATCGAACCGGCACGCGGCGGCGGCGGGGCTCCCCGCCGGGTGCATCTGGCCCCACACCGGCGCCGTCGGATCGGTATCGGTGAGCCGGCGCGGGAAGATGTGCCAGTGCAGGTGGTGCACGAGATTGCCCAGGGCCTCGTAGTTGATCTTGTGCGCCCCCGTCGCCCTGCGGACGGCTTCCGCGAGTTGCGACATCTCTTCGAGCAGGCGCAGCCGCTCGGTCGGCGCGAGTTCGTCCAACTCCGTGACGGGCGCCTTCGCGAGCAGCAGGCAATAGCCGCGGAACTGCTGCGAATCGCCCAACACGGCATAGCCCGTGTCGAGCTCGGCGATCAGGCCCGGGTGCGTTCCGGCGCGGCACTGCGCCAGGCGCTCACAGATCTCGCATGGTTCCTGGTGCGCGGCCATCGGCGATCACCCTTCCCCGCCCTTTGGACCGGCCTCGCCGCCCTTGCCGGCGGACTTGGCACGCCGTCGAGCCAGCACCCACTCCACGCCCATCGGGAGCACGCTCACAATGATGATGCCCACGACGACGAGTTCGAAGTTATTCTTAACGAAATCGATGTTGCCGAAGGCGTAGCCCGCTCCGACACAGACGCCGACCCAGAGCACCGCGCCGGCGATGTTGTACACGACGAACTTGGAATAGTTCATCGCGCCCGCGCCGGCCACGAACGGCACGAAGGTGCGGACGATGGGCACGAACCGCCCGAGCACGACCGCCTTGCCGCCGTACTTCTCGTAAAACTCGTGCGCCCGGTCGAGGTGCCGCCGGTTCAAGAGCCTCTCGAGGAGCGTGGGGGCCTTGCCGCTGCTGGGGTCGTACCGGAACACCCGCGGCCCGATCCACTTGCCGACCCAGTAGTTCACCGCGTCGCCCAGCACGCCGGCGACGATGAGCAGCCCGGCGATGAGCCAGACGTTCATCGACCCGCGGGCCGCGAGCGCCCCGACGGTGAACAGCAGCGAATCGCCCGGCAGGAACGGGGCCACGACCAGCCCCGTTTCGGCGAAGATGATCGCGAACAGCAGGGCGTACACCCAGAACCCGTAGTCGGCGATGAAGCCGTCGAGGAACCCCGGGAGGTCGGTGAAGAGGTGCTTGGCGGTTTCGAGAAAGTCGTGCATGGAAGCGCGGTCGCCGCGGCTCGGGCCGGTGACGGGAGAGCGGAGCGAGACACCTCACGCCGCGAAGTTGATTCAGACCTTCGGACGCCCGCCGGGGGCGCCGGCGCCGCCCTGGGCCTTGCCGGGCTTGTGCAGCGCGTGGCCGCGATCGGGCTTCTGGGCCGTCACGTGGTCGGCGCTGTCGGGCTTGGCGCCTTCCTCGGGCTTGCTCGGCGCCAGAGGAATGGCGTGCTTTGCGCCGCCCGCGAGCGGCGCGGGCGAGGCGCCGAACTTCTTCAGAAGATCAGAGGCTTTGGCCATGTCGGTCTGCTCCCGGAAAGGCGCCGAGCGATCGCTTCAAAACCGCGGCCGGCCGCGCGTGGGTGTCCGTCGAGTCCGCGTCCGGCGAACGCATGCGCTTAGAACCCCATGCCACCCATGCCGCCCATTCCACCCATCCCGCCCATGCCTCCCATCCCACCCATGCCGCCGCCGCCGTGCGAGTGGCCGGCGTGGTCGTCCTTGGCTTCCTTCTTCTCGGCGATGATGCAATCGGCCGCGAGCAGGACGGTCGCGACGCTCGCGGCGTTGGTGATCGCGGAGCGATCGACCTTGGCCGGGGTGAGCACGCCCATCTTGAGCATGTCGCCGTACTCGAGCGTGAGGGCGTTGAAGCCGTAGTGCTCCTTGCCCTTGATGCTCCCGCCCTCGGCGACCTTCGCGACCACGACCGAGCCCTTCTCGCCCGCGTTGTTCGCGATCGTCTCCAGGGGCTTGGCGAGCGCCTGCACCACGACGTCGATGCCGGCGGCGAAGTCGTACTTGTAGTGCCCGACGTCATCGGCGGTCTTGTCGTCGGTGCGCGTGCCCGGCTTGCCGTAGACCGCGACGTACTCCTTCATGTTCAGGAGAGCCTCGCGGGCGCGGACGAAGCTCACGCCGCCGCCGGGCACCACGCCCTCCGCGACCGCGGCGCGCACGGCGTGCAGCGCGTCCTCGAAGCGGGCCTTCTTCTCCTTGAGTTCCGCCTCGCTGGCGGCGCCGACGTTGATCTGGGCCACGCCGCCGGCGAGTTTCGCGAGGCGCTCCTGCAGCTTCTCGCGGTCGTAGTCGCTGGTGGTCGTGTCGATCTCGCGCCGGATCTGCTCGATGCGGGCCTGGATGTCCTTGGCTGCGCCCGCACCCTCGATGATCGTCGTGTTGTCGGCATCGATCTCGACCTTCTTGGCGAGGCCGAGCTGGCTGAGCTCCACCTTGTCGAGCTCGACCGAGAGATCCTTCATGATCGGCGTTGCGCCGGTGAGGATCGCGATGTCCTCGAGCATCGCCTTCCGCCGGTCGCCGTAGCCGGGGGCCTTGACGGCGCAGACCTGCAGCGTGCCGCGGAGCTTGTTGATGACCAGCGTCGAGAGCGCCTCGCCCGAGACTTCCTCGGCGATGATGAGCAGGGGCTTCTTGGCCTGCATCACCTTCTCGAGCAGGGGGATGAGCTTCCCGACGTTCTCGATTTTGTCCTCGTGCACGAGCACGAGCGCCTTCTCAAACTCGCAGGTCATGTCGTCGGGGTTGGTGACGAAGTTCGGCGACAGGAAGCCGCGGTCGAACTGCATCCCCTCGACGACGTCCACGGTCGTGTCCTGGCTCTTGCCTTCCTCGATGGTGATGACACCGTCGGCGCCGACCTTGGTAAAGGCGTCGGCCAGCACCTTGCCGACCTGCGGATCGTTGTTCGCGGAGATCGTGGCGATGTTCTCGATGTCGCCGGACTTGGGCGAGCGGTCGACGGGCTTGGCGAGTTTCTTAATTTCGTCGCAGACGACGTCGACGCCCTTGCGCATGCCGCGGATGAGCTGGTTGGCGTCCACACCCGCGGCGATGTACTTGAGGCCTTCCTTGAAGAGCGCCTCGGCGAGGACGGTGGCGGTGGTCGTGCCGTCGCCGGCGTCGTCGCTGGTCTTGCTCGCCGCTTCCTTCACGAGCTTGACGCCCATGTTCTCGAACTTGCACCGGAGGTCGATTTCCTCCGCGACGCTGACGCCGTCCTTGGTCACGGTCGGCCCGCCCCAGGACTTGTCGAGGATCGCGTTGCGACCGCGCGGGCCGAGGGTGCTCTTGACCGCTCGGGCCAGTTTCTCGACGCCCGCGAGCAGGGCCTGACGGGCTTCCACATCAAACACGAGTTCCTTGACGGCCATGCGAAGATCTCCGAGTCACTCAGATGTGCTGAAGTTTGTTTGGTCGATGTTCGAACGGTGCCGACTTGGGCGGGGCCGCTGCCCGACACCCACCGCGCAAGCCGACGCGGTCGGCGGTGGTCTTTGGCAAGTCCAATGCCACGCCTGCGGCGCGGGGAAACCGATCGAGCCCCTGTCGATTGAGGCCCGCTTCCCGAATCTGGCGGGCTGGAGCGGGTGACGGAGATTCCAACTGCTGTCAGCGATCAACCCCGGCGCGCCCCGCACTGCAAGTTTGGCAGTCGCCCGGGCAAAGCCGGTCGCCTGGAGGGTGCGCGCCGGCGGGCTTGCCGGGGACGCCCGTTCACCGGCCCGCCGCTATGATGGCCGCCGATGAACGCCCCGCTCGCTCCCATCAGTGCCGATGCCTTCACCCAACTGGCGGTAATGGCGTCGTCGCCGCTGCACAACTACCTGCCGGTCCTGATCCTCGTCGCGATGGCGGCGACGTTCGGGATCTTCAACGTCGGCGCGTCGCTGGTCCTGGGGCCGAAGCGGACCGGGAAGGTGAAGGAGATCACGTACGAGTCGGGCATGAACCCGGTCGGCACGGCCCACAAGCGCTTCAATGTGCGCTTCTACATCATCGCGATGATCTTCCTGGTGTTCGACATCGAGATCATCTTCCTCTACCCCTGGGCGATCACGTTCCCCAACATCGATCAGTCCTCGAGCGAGGCGGTCGTGTGGCTCGGGCGCATCCTGTTCTTCGTGCTCACGACGGTCGTCGCGTACGTCTACGGCGTGCGCAAGGGCGTCTTCCGATTCGACTGACCCCCGGCGAGCGGCGCACTTCACCATGAGGGTTTCCCGGCTGGATTCGCCCCGGCCGGCGCTTTGTCGCGCAGACCCGCCGCACGCTCGACCGACTCCCCTGATCGGATTGCACGGTTCGCGGTTTTCGGACGCCGAAATACCGACAGATCGACCGTATTTCACACGTCCGGCCTGCACTGGCCACCAGTGACGATGCAGCTTCGTCGATAAGCACCCGGAGTCTTCGCGCATTCGACCAAGGTCGTCGAACGCAGAAGATTGGCCGGCCACGACGCAAGCCATGCACGCAACCACAGTCAACAACACCGAACTGCGCGCGCTGCTCGAAGCGCTCATCGCGACGCGCGACCTCTCGATCGTCTTTCAGCCCATCGTGGACATGGAGGATGGGCGGATCTACGCCTACGAAGCGCTCACACGCCCGGGCGTGAACTCCGGGTTCCAGAGCCCGGCGCAGTTGTTCCAGAGTGCGGAGCGCTGCGGGCTCCTGTGGGAGCTCGAGACGGTCTCTCGCGAGGCGGCGTTCCAGGCCGCGGCCGGGTGGCCCGCCGGTACGCAGTTGTTCCTCAACAGTTCGCCGGCGGTCTTCGCGGATGACCGGTTCATCGGGGCGCTCCGCGACTGCATCGGCAGGACACCGGGCGTGAGCGGCGACCGGATCGTCACCGAGATCACCGAGCTTTCGGACGAGTCGATGAGCCGCAAGCTGGTGAACCGCGCGCTCGAGCTGAAGGCCGCGGGTTTCAAGGTGGCGGTCGACGACGCGGGCGCGGGCACGAGCGGGCTCAACCGCATCGTGCAGGTCCGGCCGGCGTGGATCAAGCTCGATACCGAGTTCGTCCGCAATATCCACGCGGACCCGTTCCGTCAGAACCTCATCCGATTCTTCGTCCACTTCTCGCGTCTGAGCAACATCCACCTCGTCGCCGAGGGCATCGAAACCGCGGACGAACTCTCGACGGTCGTGTCGCTGGGGGTGCGGTTCGCGCAGGGCTTCTTCCTGGCGCGCCCGGTCTCCCGCCAAACAACGCTCTCGCCCGAGTTCGCCCATGATGTCCGTCGGCAGTGGCGGATCGTCGAAGAGCGCGTTCGGACGTTTACGTCTCCGGCGGCGACGATCGCGACGCTCGCGCAGCCGCTCTGCCAGGTCCAGCACGTCTCGACGCTTGCGCAGACCCTTGAAGCCCTGCGCCAGGCGGACGACGTCTCGGGGGCCGTCGTGACCGACGGGCATCGGACGATCGGCTGGGTCTGGAAGGCCGATGTGGAGCAGGCCATCGAGTGCGGACACGCGCGGCTCATGGTCGGGGAGATCATGAAGCGGTCGGTGGTGCGGCTGCCGCCGCAGACGCCGATCTCCGAGGCGCTCGAGGTCGCGTGCGTGGTGGACGACCAGTCCCCGGCCGATCCGATCCTGGTGACGCAGGGTTCGGAGGTTCGGGGCCTTGTGCGCCTTCGCGACCTCATCCGGAGCGCCACGCAGGAAGGGCGCCCGGGCGGGGGCGGCGCCGGCGCGATCACGGGGCTGCCGACGCGCGTGCACGCCGACCGGCACGTGACCGACACGATCCGCGCCTGGAAACAGGGCCTGACCGGGCCGGTCCATGCGGACGCGGCGTTCGTCGACGTGCGACGCTTCGCCGACTACAACGCCGCGTACGGGTACAACGTCGGCGACCGGCTGATCCGTGCGGTGGCGGACATGATCGAGGTCGAGGTTTCTTCGCACCTCCCCTCTTGCTTCGTCGCGCACCTGGGCGACGATCGATTCCTCATCACGGCGCCCGCGAGCGCGCTGGGCCCGCGGCTCTACGCGCTCATCAACCGCTTCGACGATTCTGCGGGCGGGCTGGTCCACGAGCACGGCGAGGCCGCTTCGACCGGGAAGCACGGCCCCGGTGGCCGGGTGCCGATCCCGCGCCCGACGCTCCGGGTGCTGCTGTTCGACGGCGCGCTGCGCGAGCTCCAAGCGGCGCGTGAGCTCTACGCGCTCGAACGCCAGATGCGGGACCGGTGCCGCAACGAGGAGGGCGCGGGCGAACCGCCCCAGTCCCGGCTGTTCGTCGATGAACGCCGCGTGCCGCCGGCGCCGACAGACACCGACGCCCAGCGCTCCAAGCCCGCTCGCGGCGCGGCTTGAGCGGTACGATTCGATCGTGACCGGGAGTGTCGCCGAAACCGCATGGTCGAAGACCGCGCCGCCGACGCGCGCGGCAACGCGCTCGGGGTCGCTCCGCGCAACCCGCGGCGAGCGCCTCGTAGCGCTGGGGCTGGCGCTGGGCATCCTGGCGGTGCTCGTGACCGCCGCGCTCCTGAGCCCGAGCGGGTCGGGCATGGGCACGCACCGGCAACTCGGACTACCGACGTGCGGCTGGGTGGCGGCGATGGGCGTTCCGTGCCCGACGTGCGGCATGACGACGGCCTTTGCCTCCGCGGCGCACATGCAGCCGGGGCGGTCGTTCATCGCGCAGCCGATGGGCGCGCTGCTGGCGCTGGCCGCGGCGACCGGCTTCTGGGGCGCCCTGCACGTCGCGGTCTTCGGATCGCGCCTCGGAACGCTCGTGGGCCGGGCGCTCCGCCCGCGTCTGCTGTGGGTGATCGCCGGTATCTGGTGCGCGAGCTGGGTGTACAAGGTGCTGGTTGTCCGGGGCGGCTGACCCCGCGCCGGCTGCGAGACGCGCCCGGAGATCGCGCGGTTCTTGCGCGATTCGGGGCGGGCCGGGCGGGCGCGCATCATCTACAAGCTCCAGCGTCAAGCATCGCCGGTGAACCTCCGATAAGAACCGACGATGAGCGCTGAGAACCCAGGCGTCAATGCGTACTTGCGCACGAAGGTGATGACGGCTCCTCCCGAGCAGTTGCGCCTCCTCCTGATCGAGGGCGCGATCAAGTTCACACGCCAGGGCGTGGAGGCGATGCGGAAGCGCGACTGGGAGGGCGTCTTCAACGGCTATTGCCAGGCTCGCAACATCCTCCTGGAACTGTCCAACTCCGTCCGGATGGACGTTGACCCCGACCTCGGCCAGCGCGTCCAATCGCTGTACATGTTCATGTACATGCACCTTGTGGAGTCGTCGACGGACAAGGACATCGCCAAGGGCGAGAAGGTCCTGTCGCTGCTCGAGTACGAGCGCGAGACCTGGGTGATGCTCCTGGACAAACTCCAGCAGGAGAAGAACGGGGGCGCGGCGGCGGGCGCCCCGGGTGCGAACGCCGCGCCGGGTTCGACTGCCCCGCC
>CALMQD010000243.1 GCA_937871415.1 uncultured Phycisphaerales bacterium
GGTGCGGGTCGGCGGAAGAACTCCGAGACCGGGCCGACCGGGCGATGTACCGCGCCAAGCGGGACGGTCGAAGGTGCGTACGCACGGCGGAAAGCCCCGACCGGAACCTGGCGGCCTAAATGCGGGACCGTTGTTTTTCGGCGCCCGGCGCGGACATACAGTGGAGCGCCGACGCGATCCTGCGCGGCACCCACAGGAGAAACCCGCACCATGGCCGCCCCGACCGCTCCCATGCCCTCCTCCAGCACGAACAACTCCGGAGCCGCGGCCAAACCCGGGCCGATGTCGGCCGCCGACAAGCAGGCCGCGTTCAGCAAGGGGCTCGAAGGCGTGGTCGGGGGCCAGACGGGCATCTGCTCGATCGAGCAGGACAAGCTGATCTATCGCGGGTACGAGATTCATGACCTGGCGGCGCACGCGACCTTCGAAGAGGTCGCGTTCCTGCTTTTGGAGGGTCACAAGCCCGGCGCCAGCGAACTCAACCGGTTCAAGGGCGAGGTGATCGCCGAGCGGGCTCTGCACCCGACGGTTGTTTCGTTCCTGGAGTCGAGCGCCGGGTGGCTGGCCTCCGGGCGGGCGGTGCCGATGGACGTGCTCCGCACGGCGGTGAGCATCCTCGGGCACACCGACCCCGACTGTCAGGACAACTCGCCCGCGGCGAATCTGCGCAAGGCCAAACGCCTGCTCGCCAAGATCCCCACGATCGTCGGGCACATGCAGAACGTCATCGACGGGCGGGCGATCATCGGGCAGGAGCTCGGCGGCGATCCTGCCCTCTCGCACGCGGCGAACCTGCTGTACATGATGACCGGCCACCGCCCCACGGCGCAGGAGGCCCGCGTCATGGACGTGAGCCTCATCCTCTACGCCGAGCACGAGTTCAACGCCTCGACGTTCACCAGCCGCGTCATCGCCGGCACCCTGAGCGACATGCACAGCGCCGTGTCGGGCGCGATCGGGGCGCTCAAGGGCCCGCTGCACGGCGGTGCGAACGAGGCGGCGATGGACATGCTCAAGGAAATTCTCGCGGACGTCGGCGAGAAGGGCATCGGAACCCACGCGGTCGACGAATGGATGGACAAGGCGTTCGCCTCGAAGCGCAAGCTCATGGGCTTCGGGCATCGCGTCTACAAGAACGGGGACCATCGCGCCGGGATCCTCCACGCGCTGGGCAAGAAGAACGCCGCGACCAAGCACACGCTGTACGGCGGCATCCCGGCCTCGAAGTGGTTCGAGCTCGGCGAGCAGGTGCAGAAGATCATGCTCACGAAGAAGAACATCCATCCGAACGTGGACTTCCCGTGCGGGATGACGTACTTCACGATGAGCATCCCCGTGCCGCAGTACACGCCGATCTTCGTCGCGTCCCGCGTCACCGGCTGGTGCGCTCACGTGATGGAGCAGCACTCGGACAACCGGCTGATCCGCCCGCTGAGCATCTACACCGGCCCCGCCGAGAAGAAGTGGAACGGCTGAGATTCCGCCCGCCGGTCACCGGAGAGGAGAGATCGCGAACAGCTCGATCGACACGGAGAGTTCAACGCCAATGACCACGACCACCGCCGCAGCCCGGAACGCCGCATCGAACTCGACAACCCACACGCAGGCCCCGCGCGTGGGTCGCAAGGTGCGATTCAAGATCCAACGCTGCGAGGGCCCGGGAAAGCCCAGCACGTACGAGACGTACGAGGTCGCCGTGGAGCACGGGGCCAACGTGATCTCGTGCCTGCGTCAGATCGCCGCCAACCCGGTGACGGTGGACGGCCGGCAGACGACGCCGGTGGTGTGGGACTCGGGTTGCCTGGAAGAAGTCTGCGGCGCGTGCACGATGGTCATCAACGGCAAGGTGCGCCAGAGCTGCTCGTGCCTGATCGACGAATACGCCCCCAACGAGGGCGACACGATCACGCTCGAACCGATGTCGAAGTTCCCGGTCGTGCGTGACCTGTGGGTCGACCGGTCGCGCCTGTTCCACAATCTCAAGCGGGTCAAGGCGTGGGTGCCGGTGGACGGCACGTACTCCCTGGGCTCGGGGCCGCGCGAGAAACCCGAGAAGCAGGAGGTTCGGTACCGCCTGTCGGAGTGCATGTCCTGCGGGTGCTGCCTGGAGGCTTGCCCGCAGTTCAACCTGGAGCCGGACCAGGAGAAGTGGGACACGTCGTTCATCGGGGCGCACGCGTTCAGCCAGGCCCGCCTGTTCAACCTTCACGAGACCGGCAAGGAACTGGCGCCCGAGCGCTTCGAGGCGCTCGCCGGGCCGGGCGGTCTCACGGATTGCGGCAACGCCCAGAACTGCGTGAAGGTCTGCCCCAAGAACATCCCCCTCACCGAGTCGATCGGCGCGATGGGCCGGGCCATGACCGTCCACTCGATCAAGCGCTGGTTCACGCAGCGCTAAGCCCAGCCGCCAACGACCGGTAATCGCCGCTCCGGCCTGCGAGCGCATCCGGATGGGAAAGCCGTTCGGCCTGTCCGAGCCGGGTTCGCGAGCGCGTTGACCCGCGGCGCTCAAATCACCTTGAACCGGGGCCGATGGCGTGGCCATGACCGAGCCGCGCAGCAACGAGGATTCCCGCACGTCCATCCCGCCCGTCAACGTTGGCCCGAGAACGCTCGCGTTCCTGTGGTCGTGCGCCGGCGTGAGTACTTCGTATGTGCTGGGAGCCAGCGCACTCGAGCGCCCCCTGATCGGCATCCCCGCCGGCCTGTGGCTCATCGCCGGCACGGTGCTCGGCACGCACGCGATTACGAAGCGATCCGAGAGTGCGGAGCAAGGCAGCGAGAACAGCACATCCAACGCCGCCGCGTTTCTCAATCGCGCCCAGGCACGCCTGCTGGCGTTCGACACCGCGACAGGGCTCGAACTGCCCCGCTGGGATGCGGTGGAGAACGGTCTGCGGGAGGTGACCCGCCTGCCCGCACGTACTGCTCAGATGTTCGCCCCCGGCGTTTCGCGGTTGATCGAACGCCGCGCCAATCGACCGGTGACGGTCAAGGTCGGCGTGGATCTGTCTGAGTCGGATACGCGCCGAATCCTGGGTGCGGCACCGAGCATCTCGGCCGCGTCCGGCGTCAGACTCTCGTTCGTCCGCGTGCCGGCGGGCGCGCTGAACACGGCGCGCGAGGACCTGAGCGGTCTCGACGGGCTCATCCGCCGGGGATCGGACGGGGATCTGTTCGTGTTTGTCCCCGAGTCTCCGTCGCACCCCGCCAGTTGGTTTGACTGGAGCATCCAGCCCCCGCTGTCTTTCGCGACGGTCTTTCCGACTCGTTTGGACTGCGCCCAGGTCGAGTTCGGACGGGTCGACCTGTCGACGCCCGGAAACGCCGATCTTGTCGCGGGCCTGAGCGCTGCCGCGGCGGTTTTGTCGCGCTCGCCGCACCGCGTGAGCGGGTCCGCGCCGTGGCGCCGTCGGGCCCTGTCGAACATTGACCCGGAGCAGGGCCCGGTCGCGGAGGTCTTCGGTGAACTGTCGCGCCGGTTCGAGGCCGCGACCAAGCAGAACCCGGCGGGGCTGAGCGACCGCACGCGGCTGTTCGACACGGCTGCGCGGATCGTGTCGGCGTGGGCGCTGCTGTGCGATCGCACGCTGCCCGCCGAGCGCCGCGAGCACATCGCGCAACTGGCCTCGGAGGGGCTGGAACAGGAGCCGACGCAGGTCCTCCGGCTGGCCGCGGCACAGTTCGCGGCGGGCGACGACAACGCCGGTCTGCGTTCGCTGTTGTGGGCCCGCCGTTGCCTGAGGTCTTCGGGTGCGCAGTGCGCGGTCGATCCCCTGGCGTTCATCCAGAGTGAGATCGAGCATGGGCGTGCGGGCGGCCTATCGATCGGGCGCGTCGCCGCGGGGCTGGCCCTTCTGTGGGGCACGGGCGAGCTCGGGCGCGGAAACTACTTGCGCGACGACATCGCCGACGACCTGCGCCACTCGAACTGGCTCGCGGGACGAGATCAGGACATTGCGCTCATCGATCACGTGATGAACGAGCTCGACAGCGCGGAGCACCAGGACTCGGAACTGCTGCTGCGTCGGGCGGCTTGATCACGGCTCGGCGGGCCCGTGCACCGGCCAGCACCGCTTGCTCCCCGAAACGAACGGCCGCGAACTCAACCCTGCACGTCGATGTGCCGGCGTTCGGGCTGCTCGTCCGTCGACGGGGCCTGGGGCTGGTAGTGGTCCTGCTCCTGGCGGTCGTCCTGCGTCTCTTCTTCGGCGTTGCCCTTGAGGTTTCGGATTGCGTCCTCGGCCTGTGACGAGTGGATCTCGACCTCGTCACCGCTGCGGCGCGAAGGTTCGGCCTTCTGGGCTCGCTTACGTTCGGCTTCGCGCAGGCTCACCCGTTCTGCGGCGGCGGTCCCGGCGACCGACTGCACGATGGGCGTGCCGAACAGGCTCATAGCGGCGGTATCGGCCGGGAAAGGCGCAGGTCTGCATGAAAACCCGGCGTGGACCGGGGGCCATCCCGGCTGGTGGTCGGACGCGGCGTTTTATCGGAGGCGTTCAGACGCCGACGATGTTCACCCCACAGTCGACGTAGATCGTCTCGCCGGCGACGCCGGACGAGAGGTCCGACGCGAGGTAGACCGCGGTCTTGCCGACGTCCTCGCCCTCGACGTTGCGTCGCAGCGGCGCACGCTGGGCGACGTGTTCGAGCATGGAGTCCGTGCCGCCGACGGCGGACGAGGCGAGCGTGCGGAGGTATCCGCCCGAGATGATGTTGACGCGGATTTTGTCGGGGCCGAGTTCCCAGGAGAGGTACCGGGCGGTGGTCTCGAGGGCGGACTTGGCGACGCCCATGACGTTGTAGCCGGGGACGACTTTCTCGCCGCCGTAGTACGACATGCACATGATCGCGCCGCCTCCCGAGCGGGCCATGATGGGGCGGGCGCGCCGGGCCATCGCCGCGAGGGAGTAGGCCGAGATGTCGATGGCGGTCAGGAATGCCGGACGCGGCGTGTCGATGAACTTGCCGGGAGAGAGCCACTCGCGGTCAG
>CALMQD010000244.1 GCA_937871415.1 uncultured Phycisphaerales bacterium
GACGCCGCGGTTCGTCGCCACTTCGCCGTGAGCGGGTCGATCGGCCCGCGCGCCTTGCCGCCGCGGGCGCTCGGCGCGTCGTCGTCGTCACCGGTGTCGCCCGCCGGAGAACCCTCCGGCCCGGGCGACCTCTTCACGCCGCCGGCGACGAAGGAATCGACATAGCCGGCGTCGAAGTACATCCGCATCGAGGCGTCGCCGGCGCGGGCGTTGAAGTCGCCGCAGATGATCAGGTTCGTGCCCGGGGCCTTGGCCTCGATCTCCTTGGCCCATTGGATGAACTGCTTGGCCTCGGCCTCGCGCCAATAGCCGCTCGGTCGCCCGCTCTTGTGGTGCAGGACCATGAGCGTGAGGCGGTAGTCTTTCTCGTTGCCTTTCCCGGCGGCGTCTTTCACCCTGCCCGCGGGCACGGTCACGTCGACACGCAGCGGCGAGCGGTGCAGTTTGATCGGAGCGCCGCCTTCGGCGCCCTTCTCGGCGTTGCGTCGGCGCGGGTGCGTGCCTTCGAGCGTCTGATTCGGCCACACGCCGGCATTGCTCAGCGGGAATCGGCTCAGCACCGCCTGCTCAATGCCGCGGCCATCGCCCGCGTCGAGCGATTCAACGTAGTCGTATCCCAGGCCCGAGAGGTACTTGTCGCGGAACCACTTGACGGCGTCGAGCGACTCGACTTCTTCGAGACACAGCACATCCGCATCGATCAACCGGATCGCCAGCGCCGCGTTCTTGCAGTCCTCTTCGGGCTTGGTCATCGATGCGTCTTCGGCCGAGCCCGAGAGTTTCGGGTCGTCCTTGTCATCGAAGAGGTTCTCGATGTTGTACGAAGCGAAGCGGAACGCGCCCGGCGTGCGGGCCTGAGGCTCCGCCAATCCGTGCCGGCGCGTTTCCGCCCAGGGCAAGACCGGGGTTTCCGGCTTGACGGGCGCGGCGCTGGGCGCCGGGGCCGCAACCGCCGGGTCGGCGAAAGACTCAAACGGAACCAGGGGCGAGAAGGCGATGATCAGGCCCACCGCGACGTGGAGCCATCGCGGCGAGGGAGCGAGCAGCGCTCGAACGGCGGCGCGGGATCCGTGGCTCATTTCGGGGTCCTCGGTGGGCGTCGTGTGCCTGGGCGGGCGATCAACAGGACATGGACACGGGACTAGGGTACCGCCGGGGCGGCGTGCCGAGTGCGTCCGGGCTGTGAAAGTTAGCCCAGTGTCCTCAGGCCCAGCGCCCGCGCCAGCGGCGAAACGGCCAGCCCCGGAAGGACCCCAACGCCCGGCGAATCAATCACGCGATCGGGGGTGGAGTGGTTCAGCAGCGAAGCCGCCGCGGCGTATCCCGAGCGTGCCGCGCCTTCCATCGTCGCGGGCCAACCGGTCGCGGTGTAGTCACCGGCGAGCACGATCCCGCTGGGCCCGGTCGGGTTCGGGCGCAGGGCGTCCAGCCCGGGCGTTGGGGCGAAGGTCGCCAGCTTTTCCTTGACCGCTCGTGCGCTGATGAGCTGGGCGCTGCGCGATGCGGGCAGGCAGGCGTGCAGGTCTCGGGTTACGCGATCGCCGATCTCTCCCTCGGAGAGGTCCAGCCAGGCGTCGGCCGCGGAGATCACGGCGTGCACGCTCGAGCCGTCATCGCTTTTGCGGAAGAGCCACTGCACGCCGCGTTCGACGAGTACGCAGTGGGGGAGATCGCTCATGACGCCACGGTCGAAGCGGAGATGGACGCCGAGGATGGGGGAGTGGGTAAATCGGTCGAGGTCGGCGAAGCGCGGATCGGTGCGGCGCGTTTCGTCGTCGATGAGCCGCACGACGCGCTCGACGGGCGTCGCGCAGACCACGGCGTCTGCGTGCCACGCGCGGCCGTCGGTGGCTCGAACCGACCGCGCGTTCACATTCGCGATGCCAGCGCCGAGTTCGACCGCGCCGCCGGTGCGGGCCAGCAGCGGCGCGACTCGCTCGTAGAGCCGCACGAGCGGGACCTTGGAGACACCCACGTCCGCCGCGCGGGCGTTGGCGAGGAAGCCCTCCTGGAAGACGTGGATGGCGCTGGAGGCCGCGACGCGATCGCACGACAGGTTGCACGCGCTCACGATCACGGGCTCCCAGAACCGCCGGATCGCCCGGTCGCTCTGGCCGTGCTGCCTGAGAAAGGTGGCGAACGTTCGGTCGGTTTCGCGCCGGCGATCGACGCGGAGCATCGCGATGCAGCAGCGCCCGATCGCCGAGGCCTCGGACAGCGTCAGGAACTTCGCGCGAAGGAACGACCAGGAGAAGTGCAGCGGCGCGGGCATCGGCGGCAGGGTTGCCGGCTTCACAACGCTCGTACGACCGCCCTCCTCGATCCAGTACTGCTCCCGGGTCCAGCGGATCTGGTCGGCCACGCCCAGACGCTCGAGCAGGTCGAGGTAGTTTGTGCAGCACCCCAGCACCACGTGCTGGCAGTTGTCGAGCGTCTCGCCGGAGCGCACGTCGTCGAAGCTCGTGGCACGCCCGCCGAGCTTTTTCCGGGTCTCGAGGAGCGTGACGCGCACGCCCGCCTCGCTCAGGCGGACGGCGCAGGCGATGCCGGCGATGCCGCCGCCCACGACCAGGACATGCGCAGAGCGGGATATCGCCACCGCGTCACCACCTCTGCGTGCGGCTCTTCATCACCGCACGCAGCGCCAGCGCCGCTTTCTCGAGGCCCGGAAGCCGGATGCGCCCGCCGCTGACGATCCGGCGCGGCTCACGCTCGATGATCCTCAGGATGCCCGAGTAGATGCTGGTCATCGCCCAGAGCGTCGCGCGGCTGTCGTCCTCGATCATCCCGTCCAGCGGTGAACTGGCTTCGTAGAACTCGCGGGCGGTACGGGCGAACTCGCGGACCAGCGACTCGCACGCGCCGGGCCGGGCCCACGCGCGGAGGTCCTCGGCGGTCAGCCCGTGCCGGTCCAGTTCCTCGCGCGGGACATAGACACGCCGGGGAGACTCGTCGAAGTCCTGCGCAAAGTCGCGGAGGATGTTGGTCCGCTGGAACGCCTGCCCCCGCATGATCGCCAGCTCGTCGGCCCGCGCCCGCCCGGCGGGAGACGGGTCCTTCAGGCCCCACACCCGCACGCACGCCAGGCCCACCGTCGAGGCGACGCGGTAGCAGTACGTGCTCAGTTCCTGGCGCGACTGGTACTGGAACGTCGTCAGGTCGTCTTCCATGCCCGAGAGCGTGTCGAGCAGGATGCGCCGGTCGATCGGGAAGCGTGCCATCGCGTCGATGAGCGAGGGCCAGATCACGGCGTCGCCGTTGGCCTCGCTCGCGGCCAGGCGCCGGCAGGCCAGCAGGTCGTCGGTCCGCTCCCGGAACTCGTGGAGTCGACGGCGGCGCTCCTCGGTCGATCCGGCGGTGTCGACCGCGTCGTCGGCCGCCCGCATCCACGCGTAGATCGCGTACATCGCCGAACGCTTGGGCTCGGGCAAGAGGCGCAGGCCGTGATAGAAGTTCCTGGCGCGCGTCCGAACGATCCGCGCGCACAGCGCCCGCGACGCCTCGAGCGCCGACCCTGCCGGGCCCGCGCCGAGCGGGTTGTCGATGATCGTCGCGGCCCCGTCC
>CALMQD010000245.1 GCA_937871415.1 uncultured Phycisphaerales bacterium
TTGCGGCCTTCGGTCTTGGTCTTGCCGAAGTAGTACACCATCTTGGCGGGCTTCTTGAGGTGCCCGTTGGCGGTGCCGTTCGTCCCCGCCGCGCCGGTCATCGCGCTGGGGCCCGGCGCCAGGCGCTTGCTGCTCTTCTTCTTGCTGGACCCCGCTTCGTGGGTGCGGGTCGCGGTGCTCGATCGATCGGCCATGAGTCTGCCTTTCTTCCGTGAGCCCGGCGGCGCCGGGCGATGTTCAATGAGGCGCGGGCGCATCGATCGCCCGGCTCGCGCTGACGTCGGCGCGGCCCCGCCGCCCTTCCCCCGGGCCCCTCCAACTCCGCCGCCGCGTGCAAACATCAATCATAGAAGGGCCGGGGTCGGGTGTCTGAAAACTCGTGTAAATCCAGTGGTTTCAGTCTGTTGAGCGTCGATTTCGTGGTCGCCCGCCCGTCCCCGATGCCGGGGTGCGGCGCGATACGCTCCACCGCCGTGTCCCGCCACCCCCCCGCAACCTGGACACCCGTAACGAGCCCGCTCGGCCCGTCCGATGCCCTGCGCCGGATTCGGGATCGCGTCCACACGCCCCGGGTCGCGCTGGTCTCCGCGGGGGTCGGGGGCGCAAGTCCGTGGTCGCGATGGAGCGTCGTCGGGACGCCCAGCGCGACCCGTTCGCGCTGCCTGTGGGATGCGGACCTGCCGACCGACGCGACGCGCGCCCGGGCGAGCGCGATCGACTTCCTGCGCGAGATGTGCGCGCCGACCATGCCGCCGAACGCCGCGCCGCACCAACCGCCGTGGATGCTCCCGCTGAAGGTGCTGGTGCTTTCCTACGAACTGGGTCGAGTGCTGGAGCCCTCGCCCAGCCCGCGGCGGGACGGCCCGGGGGTTCCGGAGCAGGTCTCGGGGTCCGGGCGCAGGCACTCCGATGCCCGTGTGCCGCTGATCTCGTGTCTAGAACTTGACAGCCCGTTGCTGCACGACTCCCACACCGGCCGCTGGTGGGCGAGCGACCCAGCATCACCGGAAGCGGCGATGCTCGCGCGGTTCGGGGCCGAACTGCCGGCGACGGGCGGCGACTGGCGGCTGTCGGCGCCTGCGCCCACGAGCAGCCGCGCGGCCTTCGAGCGTCGGGTCGCGCGGGCGGTGCGCCTCATCCACGAGGGCGACGTGTTCCAGGTGAACCTCTCGCACGATCTGGCGGCGACGTTCGAGGGCGACCATCGGGCCTTCTTCGCGGATCTGTGCGACTCGGCTCGTCCCTGGTTCGGCGCGATGGTGGAGTGGCCGCCACTCGCGGACGGGGCGGCCGGAGGTGTTGCCCGGCCTTCCACGCCGGTGGTGCTGTCGGCTTCGCCGGAGCTGTTCCTGTCGTTCGATCCGATCTCCCGGCGCGTGGTGACGCGCCCGATCAAGGGCACGCGCCCCCTCGGCGTTGAACCCTCGGAGTTGATGTCCTCGGAGAAGGACCGCGCCGAACTGAGCATGATCATCGACCTGATGCGAAACGATCTGGGGAGGTCGTGCGCGACGGGGAGCGTGCGCGTCGACGAGGCCCGCGGCCTGGAGTCGCACAGGGTGCACCACACGGTGGCGACGGTCAGCGGCGAGCTGTCGCCGGGGAAATCAGTCGCCGACCTGCTCGAGGGCTCCTTCCCGCCGGGCTCGATCACCGGCGCGCCGAAGGCGTGCGCGATGCAGATCATCGAGGAGCTCGAGGGCCGGGCGCGGGGCGTGTACTGCGGCTCGATCGCGCTCCTCGACGCCGCCGGGCGCCTGAGCGCGAGCGTCGCCATCCGCACGGCCACGCTGGACGGAGCGCCGGGCAGTTCGGGCCCGCGCGAACTGGTCTTCCCGGTCGGCGCGGGAGTGGTCGCCGAGTCGGACCCCGCGGGTGAGTGGGACGAGACGCTGGCCAAGGCCGCGGCCCTTCGCGCACTACAGTCCTCTCATGCTGTGGCAGCCCGCGCTCCCTGATTCGTACACCCGGGCGACTCCGGACGAGCTCGCCGAGCGCATCACGCGCCGGCGCGCCGAACTCGGCGGCAGGCTCGTCATCCTGGGGCACCACTACCAGACCGACGAGGTGATCCGGCACGCCGACTTCACCGGCGACTCGCTCAAACTCTCGCAACTGGCGGCGCAGAAGGTCCGCGAAGTGGGCGCGAAGTTCGTCGTGTTCTGCGGCGTGCACTTCATGGCCGAGACCGCCGACCTGCTCACGCCCGACGACGTGAGCGTGATCCTGCCCGACCTCTCGGCGGGCTGCTCGATGGCCGACATGGCCGACTACGACGACGCGGTCAGCGCGTGGGACCAGTTCCACGAGGCCCTGCACCGCGAGAGCAAGTCGCGCACGGGGCACAAGTGGCGCGGGCGGATCATCCCGATCACGTACATCAACTCGACGGCGGCGATCAAGGCGTTCGTGGGCAAGAACGGCGGGATCGTGTGCACGAGCTCCAACGCCGCGCGGATGTTCGATTGGGCGATCAAAGGCGGCGTTGCGCCGATCGCTCAGGCCCAGGGCGCAAGGCCCGACGCCGGGCGCGACGACATCAAGATCCTGTTCCTGCCCGATCAGCACCTGGGGCGGAACACCGCCGCGGGCTTCGGGCTCGACGTTGAGACGCAGACGTGCCTGTTCGATCCGCGCCGGATGGCGCGGGGCGAGGAACTGGGCGGGCTGACCGGCAAACAGCTCCTCGACAGCCGCGTGATTCTGTGGGCGGGTCACTGCTCGGTGCACAAGCTCTTCCGTCCCGAGCACGTCGAGGCGATCCGCGCGGCGGAGAAGGACCTTCCGGCGCGCGAGCGCACCAAGGTGCTCGTGCACCCCGAGTGCTGCAAGGAAGTCGTCGACCTCGCCGACCTCGCCGGCTCGACCGAGTTCATCCTCAAGACCATCGACGAAGCGCCGCGCGGCAGCAAGTGGGCCGTCGGGACCGAGGTGCACCTGGTCACGCGACTGGCCAGGCGTGCGGCCGAGCGCGGCGTGAGCGTGCGCATCCTCTCCGACTGCCAGTGCCTGTGCACAACGATGTTCCGCATCGATCAGGAGCACCTGTGCTGGGTGCTCGACAAACTCGCGGAAGGGAAGGTCGTCAACCGCGTCACGGTGCACCCGGAGGCGAGGCGCTGGGCCCTCGAAGCGATCGAGCGGATGCTGGCGAACAGCGCCCCGATGGGCGCGCCGCCGTCCGCGGCCGCGGGCTCCGCCCGCGGAGCCAAGGCGGGCGAAAAGCGTCCGGCACGCACCCGGCAGGCGGCGTCGGCCGAGCTCTCGGACTGATCGAGCCTTCCGGCGCGACCTCACCCACGATGTTTCGAGTCTGGATCCATGACGACCTCGGCCGGCGCGTCCCGCTTGTGCGCAACCGCCTGCTGTTGAGTCTCTCTGCCAGCGGCGCGGGCCAGGAACTCCGAAGGTCCATGCTGGCCTGCGGGCAATGCCCATCGTGCGGTTACTCGCTCCGGGGCGCGATCGTGCTCGCCGACTGGCGGATGCACTGCCCCGAGTGCGGCGCGGCGTGGCTCTTCTCCTCCGTCTACGGCGTGCACCGATGGGGGCTCGATCTCACCAGCCCCGGCGAGAACCCGGACCGGCCGATCGACTGCGTGACGTTTGACGGTGCCCATCGCGCAGCGCCGGGCTCGTGGCGTGTGAAGGGCCGCGGCGCGACGTCTCCTGGCGGCGTGACCTGAGCGGTCGAACGCGGTTCGCCGAGGGACGAGCCGGGCGGAGGGACGGGGGAGCGAGGGGGCGGGGGGGGGCGCTACTTCTCTTCAACGTTGCCGGCGTCGTCGCGAGAGATGGCCCGGGTCGCGGCTTCCATCTCCTGGCGGTACCGCGCGAGGGCCTGATCGCTCGGCGCCGGGAACCAGAAGTTGAAGGGGCGCTGCTGCCCTTCGGCCGCGGCGGCGTCCAACTGCTGTCGCATGACGGTGCGTTCGAGGAAGACGTACGCGCGCCCGCGGAGTTCCTCGGGCGCAGCGCGATACATCATCGCACCGTCGGGGATGCCGCCCTCCTCCGCCATGCCCGCCAGGGCCTGGGCGGCCATGTAGTTGAAGGGCGGGAAGCCGAGCCGCCCGCCCGCGCCGGACTGACCGGAGATGAACGTCGTGAAGTTCTGGGAGTCCTGGAAGACCTTGTGGAAAGTCTTGGCGTACTCCATGTTGGACTCGAAGGCCTGCGCATCCCCCGCGAGCAGGCCGTCGGTGAAGGCGGAGACGAACGCGCCCTGGATTTCCTGCAGCGCCACCACGGGGCTTGTCGTGCGGTCGCCTTCCTTGATCTCGATGACGACGAACTCCTCGATCGGCAGCGTGAGCTGCTGGCGGCGCACCGGGTTATTCATGTTCAGGTTCACGTCGGTGCGGAGTTCCTGGTAGTACTTCTTCGCCAGTTCCTTGTCGCCGCGGCGCCAGAGGTAGCGGATCGCGTCGCGCAGAAAGTTCTCGTACCCCGCGGCGTAGAACGAGTAGGCGCGGCTGGCGCTGTCGAACTTCGACCGCTCGTAGCCCTCCTTCATCGTCTTGCCGTAACCGTCAACGAAGTCGATGTTCGGCACCTGGCGGTAGAAGTTCGGGTTCAGGATGTCGAAATACACCGTGCCCGTGCGGAAGAGGTCCTGCAGGGCCTGCACCGTGACGCGGTCGTTGTTCACGATGTCGGTGTCGACCTTGTTCTCGTTGTTCATGCGCAGCAGCGCTTCCTCGGACCCCATCGCCGACCAGTAGACGGCGTGGGCCGAGGCGTGGCGCCAGTCGAGCGGGCCGTACTTGGTCGTGTAGCGCATCATGCGCTCGACGTCCGTCGAGTACTCCTCGCGGAGCATGACCTTGCGGATCGTGCGGACCAGCGCCTGACCGTCCTCGAGCGTGCTCGGGTCGGCGATGATCTCTCCCAGCGGGCCGGGGAGGTTGACGGGCTCGGTGTTGCCGATGCCGCGGGCCATGCGATTGAGCGCGCGGGTGAACTCGATGGCTTCGAGCAGGTTCTTGTCGGGCCCGACGTTGGCCTCCTTGCGGAGGCGGTCGACCAGCGCCTTGGCGCCGGGGCGCTGGGCGTAGAGCTCCTCGAGCGAGTCGGGGGCCGCCGCGATCGGCGCGAGCCAGTGCTCGTTGTAATACTGCGCCCGCTCGGCGGGCGTCTTGATCTCCTTGGGAAACTTGGGCGGCGCGCCCAGCGCGATCGTCCAGTCGTACGCGAACTGGCGCTTGTAGTAGTTGTGCGCGTCGTCCATGAACGCCTGGATCTTGTGCAGGTGGATCCACGCGACCTCGCGGTAGAGCTCGATCGCGCCCGGGTTCGCCGGGATGCCCTCCTTGCGGATCAGGTTGATCCCGGCCTTCACCCAGTTCCAGCGCTCCTGCGGCGTGTTCGTCGCGACCGAGATGTTGTACGCGAGGTTCCACGCGTGGAAGGACCAGACGCGCGGGAAACGCGGCTGCAGGCGTGTAATCGTGCGCGACAGGTCGACCGCCTCGTGGTACTTGCCCTGCTCCTTGAGGTCGTTGGCGCGGATCCACAGCCAGTTCACGAACATGCCGCGGAACGCGCCCATCGCGATGCCCAGCGCCACCTCCGGCGGGTCGCCCTCTTCCGCCGCGTCGGCGTAGACCAGCCGGTTGCGCCCGGCGCTCGACGCCACCGCCGTCGCGACGAACCCCGCCGAGCCCAGGAAGCCCAGCATGAGCGCCAGCGCCAGCATTTGGATGACCGTGTCGCGTCGCATGGTGCTTGTCCTACTGGCCGGAATAGGTCGCCAGTTCGCGGCGACGGAAGATCGAGGTGCCGATCGCGAAGAGCAGGGCGCACACCGCGCCGATCACCACCCCGGACGAGACGAGCGTGGACCAGGGGATGAGCAGGCCGTCGACCAGGTTCGTCGTCGGGCGCAGGTCGCTGTAGCCCTTGAACGCGGTCGCGATCGGCCACGCGATGATGCGGGTGATGAGCGCGACGACGTCCAGGTTCCCCTTCTGCGTCGTCGTGCCGTAGTAGTCGAGCGCGTTGGACAGGAAGCTCGCGCTCTCGGCGACGAAGAGCACGCCGAACGAGGTCATCGCGGCCACCGCGAAGCTCAGGAACGTCGCCGTGCACACGCCGACCATCGCCAGGAACGCCAGCTTGAGCCAGAGCAGCCCGACGACCCGCAGGTAGTTCATGCGGTACGAGCCCGCGGGGTAGTACACCTCCAGACCGTCGGCGCCGAAGGAGACCGTCTGGGTTGCGCCCGCGAGCGCCGTCTCGTTGATGGGCCGGCCGTTGCCGATCCAGACGTAGAGCTTGCCGTCCGGGTCGATCGCCGCGGGCGGGGCCTGGATCGTGAGGCGCTGGCCCGCCGGGATCTGCTGCACGCGGCTGAGGTCGACGTTCTTGAACAGGAACGTGAGGTAGGTGATGGTGCGGGGGTCGTTGGCGCCCACGTCGGCCTTGTAGCGCAGCGTGATGAACCGCCCCTCGTCGCGGGCCTCCTTCAGGCCCGAGAAGACGAACTCACGCCCGCTGTTGGGCTCGATCGACGAGAACCCGGCCCGGACCTCGCGCTCGATCTGTTCGCGGAAGCCCTGGGCGATCTCGTCGGTGAGCTTGAAGTTCGGATCGGCCTTGAGCGCGGCCTGCACGCGGGCCTGCATCGCCTCGCCGATCGCCTTGTCGACGTCGATCGTGAAGTCGGGCTTGGTGCTCCGACGCGCCGTCAGCACCTGCGACTCCAGGATCGATCGGTCCTCGGTCAGGAACTCGCCCGCGGTCTTCGGGACAACCGAGATCTACACACTTTCCGTCCGCGACGGACGTCGGATCTGAGAAGACGGAATCACGCCCGC
>CALMQD010000246.1 GCA_937871415.1 uncultured Phycisphaerales bacterium
CCGCACGTTTCCCTCAGCGCCCGCGTGACCAACGCGGGCGTGTTTCTTGCGCCGACTCGGGCGCCGCGCCCCGGGTTCGAACGGCGCGCCCCGCCCCGCCGGCGAACCGTTCAAAGGCCGCGAGCGTCTCGGGGCTCACGTGGTGCTCGATGCCCTCGGCGTCGTCCCGGGCCGTGCGCTCGCTCACGCCCAGCGCCAGGAGGAACTGAACGACGGTTTCGTGCCGGCGTTTGACAAGCTCGGCGAGGCGCCGCCCCTCCTCGGTGAGGAAGATCGCGCGGTACGGACGCGCACTCACCAGGCCGTCGCGCTGCAGGCGGGCGATGGTGCGGACGACCGTGACGTGCGTCACGCCCAGGCACTGGGCAAGGTCCACAACGCGGGCCTCACCGGTGATGTCGATCAGGTCGGCGATCGCCTCGACGTAGTCCTCGCCGATCTCGGTCGCGTGGGCCCGGCGCGTCCGCTCGTGGGCCGCGGCCTGGTGCTCGCGCACTGGGTCTGCGGGGCTCGACGCTCCCCCCGGCCCGCAGGCCTTCGCGGAGTTCGACGCGCCGGCGTCGCGGCGGGAGGACGTCCTGGCCGGACGGAGGGGTTGGTTCTTCGGACTGGGCATGGGGCTGTTCACGGGGCCTGGTCGCTGCGCATCGTACCGAACGGGGCGCTGACTCAGGACGGGGCGGTCCTGTACGCTCATCGTCAACCTGGTGCATTCGCCTCAGAGTGTAGCCGATGATACACTTCGGCATGCCCCGACGAACAGCCCACGCAGCAGCCGCGGCCCGCCGGCGCCGTCGCGCGCCGACTCCGTTGCCGCTCGCATTGTTCCTTGCCCTCGCGGCGATCCTGGTCGGCGCGTGCGACCGCGCCGAGCCCGACGGCGCCGCCGCCCGGGGGAGCCCGGCGCGCGGCATGTCCGGCGCCGTCCGTGTCGTCGCCACGACGGGTATGGTCGCCGATCTCGCCTCGCACGTCGGCGGAACCCACGCGCAGGTCACCGCGCTCATGGGCGAGGGCGTCGACCCGCACTTGTACAAACCGAGCCCGGGCGACCTCCGCCTGCTGCAGGGGGCCGACCTGGTCCTGTACAGCGGTCTGCACCTCGAGGGCAAGATGGTCGAGGTCTTCGAGCAACTGGCGAAGAAGAAGCCGGTCGTCGCCGTCGCCGACATCATCCCCGCCGAGCAACTGCGTCAGCCGCCCGAGTTCAAGGGCCACCCGGACCCGCACGTGTGGTTCGACGTCGCGCTGTGGATGAAGGCCTGCGAGGCCGCGCGCGATGCCCTCGTGCGCGTCGATCCGACCAACGCGCGCGAGTATGAGGCCAACGCCGAGGCTTACCTCAAGCAGTTGGGGGAGCTCGATCGGGAGTGCCGCGAGCGCATCGCAACCATCCCGGCCGATCGCCGCGTACTGGTCACGGCCCACGACGCGTTTGGTTACTTCGGGCGCGCGTACGGCCTCGAAGTCCACGGCATCCAGGGCATTTCGACCGATTCCGAGGCCTCGCTCCGCGATATGAACGCGCTGGTCGATCTCCTCGTGCAGCGCGCCGTACCGGCGGTCTTCGTCGAGTCGAGCGTGCCGCGCAAGACCATCGACGCCCTCGTCGAGGGGTGCCGGGCGCGCGGCCACGAGGTCCGCATCGGGGGCCAGTTGTTCTCCGATGCGATGGGCGCACCGGGCACCCCCGAGGGAACCTACCCCGGCATGGTGCGCCACAACGTCCGGGTCATCGTCGAAGCCCTCGGCGGTACGGCCGAGCCGCGGAGTGCACCGCCCGCAAGCGCGGGCGCGGGCGGCGCCGAGCCCGGGAATCGAGGGACAAGCGGGGGGCTCTCGCCGTGATCCCCGCGGTCGAAGTCCACGACCTCTCCGTGGCGTACCACCGCAAGCCGGTGCTGTGGGACATCGACACGTCGATCCCGGCGGGCCGCCTGGCGGCGATCATCGGCCCCAACGGGGCGGGGAAGTCGACGCTGCTCAAGTCGATCCTCGGTCTGGTGCCGCTGGCCAGCGGCTACGTGCGCGTGTTCGGCGAGCCGCTGAGCCGCGTGCGTCGACGAGTGGGGTACGTGCCCCAGCGCGAGACGGTTGACTGGGACTTCCCGATCGATGCGATCGGCGTGGTGCTGCTCGGGCGCTACGGGCGCCTGGGCTGGATCCGCCGCCCCTCGCGCCAGGACCGGCAGATCGCGATGCAGTGTCTCGAGCAGGTCCACATGCAGGACTTCGCCGACCGTCAGATCTCGCAACTCTCGGGCGGCCAGCAGCAGCGCGTTTTCCTCGCGCGCGCCCTGGCTCAGCAGGCCGATCTGTACCTGATGGACGAGCCCTTCGCGGGCGTGGACGCGGCGACGGAGCGGGCGATCATCGATCTGCTCCGCACGCTCCGCGAGCAGGGGAAGACCGTCGTCACGGTGCACCACGATCTGCAGACGGTGCGCGAGTATTTCGACTACGTCGTCATGCTCAACCTGCGACTGGTCGCCTCCGGCCCGACGGGCGAGGCCTTCACGCCCCAGAACCTCCAGGCGACCTACGGCGGACGCCTCACCATCCTCGACCGTGCGGCGGAGGCGGTGCGTCACGGCGCCCTCAACACGGTCGCCGGGGGAGCGGAAGAGTTGCTCCGCGCCGGCGGTGCTCCACGGTCCGGCGGCGGCCCGCTCGGCTCGCCGGGCGCCGACGCGGGGGCCGGCCCATGAACTCCGCCGCGTTGAGCGCACCGGACGGAGCGGTGATCATGGCGCAGTCGGGCTTTGCGCACGACCTTGCCCGCCTCCTCACGCTCCAGGACGCCAGCACACGCACCGTGCTGTTGGGCACGGGTCTGCTGGGGCTCGCGGCCGGTGTGGTGGGCGCGCTGGCCGTGCTGCGCAAGCGGGCGCTCGTCTCCGACGCGGTGTCCCACGCCGCGCTGCCGGGCATCGCGCTGGCCTACCTCACGATCGGGGGGAAGAACTTCGCGTACTTCATGATCGGTGCGCTGCTCACGGGCCTTCTCGCGGCGATGACGATCTCGTTTGTGCGAACGCTCACGCGGGTGAAGGAAGACGCGGTGACCGCGCTCGTCATCGGCTCGTTCTTCGGTTGCGGCGTGGCGTTGTCGTCCTATGTGCAGAACCGCGGCTCGGGGGACCGCGCGGGGCTCGACACGTTCATCTACGGCAAGGCCGCGAGCATGGTGCACGCCGATGCGCTGACCATCGCCGTCGTCGCCGCCGCCTGCCTCGCCGTGGTCGCGGTGCTGTTCAAGGAAATGCGTCTGCTGTGTTTCGACCGCTCGTTCGCCGCGGCGCAGGGCTGGCCGGTGCACCGCCTGGACCTGCTGCTCATGGGCCTGGTCTGCCTTTGCACCGTCGCCGGGCTGCCGGCGGTGGGGGTGGTGCTGATGGTCGCGCTGCTGGTGACGCCGGCGGCGGCGGCGCGGTTCTGGAGCGACCGCTTCGCCACGGTGGTCGTGCTCTCGGGCGTCTTCGGCGCGGTCTCGGGTGTGCTGGGCACAGCGCTGTCGGCGGTGCTGCCGACCACCGCGGAGTCGCTCTCGCGAGGCTGGCCCACGGGACCGGTCATCGTGCTCGTCGCGTCGCTGATCTTCGCCTTCTCGGTTCTGCTCGCCCCGCGGCGGGGCGTCATCCCGGCGTTCCTGCGCCGGGCGGCGGCGCGGGCGGACGGGCGCGAACCGTCCGGAAGGGGGGCCGGGGCATGAACGCGCTCGCGTCGTGGGGAAGCGGCGAGTGGTGGATCCTAGCGACGTCAGTCTGCTGCGCCGTCGCGTGCGCGCTGGTGGGCGCCTTCCTGGTCCTCCGGCGCATGTCCCTCCTCGCCGACGCGATCTCGCACGCGATCCTGCCCGGCCTGGTGCTCGCGTTCCTGCTGACGGGCACGCGCTCGACCGGCGCGATGCTCCTGGGGGCCGCCGGAGCCGGCGTGCTCACCGGCCTGCTCAGCAGCGCGCTCAACCGCGTCGGACGCGTGGGCGAGGACGCGGCCCTGGGCGTGGTGTTCTCCACGCTCTTTGCCGTCGGCGTGGTGCTCATCTCGTTCTTCGCGCGAGACGTCGACCTCGATCCCGGGTGCGTCCTCTACGGCCTGCTCGAGTTCACGCCCCTCCACACGGTCCAACTGCTGGGCGTCGAACTACCGCGTTCGTTCCTCGTGCTCGCCTGCGCAGGGCTGGTGAACCTGGCGCTGGTCACGGTCTTCTTCAAGGAACTCCGCCTGGTGTGCTTCGACGCGGCGCTGGCCACCACGATGGGCTTCTCCGCGGCGGTCGTGCACCACGCGCTCATGGGGCTCGTCGCCGCGACCGCGGTCGCCTCGTTCGAGGCCGTCGGATCGGTCCTGGTCGTCGCGATGCTCGTCGCCCCGGCGGCCACGGCCCACCTCCTCACCGACCGGCTCGACCGGCTGGTGGTTCTCGCGGGTGTCATCGCCGCGGCCAGCGCCGCGATCGGCACGGTTGTCAGCGTCGCGCTGAACATCACCACGGCGGGGACGATCGCCGCGACGACGGGCGCGGTCTTCTTCATCTGCGTTCTGGCGGCGCCGCGCCATGGCGTGGCCGCCAAGTGGCTCCGGCGCTGGCGCCTCTCGGTCCGCATCGCCGGTGAGGACCTGCTCGCCGAGATGTACCGCGCGGGCGAACGTGCGGGCGCACCCGCGGCGGCGCCGGCCCCCGACGGCGCCCGAG
>CALMQD010000247.1 GCA_937871415.1 uncultured Phycisphaerales bacterium
AGCCGTCCCCCATCCGAAGCACCAAGCCCTTGTTGCTCGTGAGCAGTTGAGCGCCGTCAAAGGTGTCGGCGTGGGCCAGGCCCTCGGCCTCGCTCACCATGTCTCGGGCGATGTCGGCCAACGCGATGTCGTCGTCCTCGCCCTCGGTCTCTTCGCGGGCGTCGAGGAGGTTCTGGATCAGGGACAGCAGCGTGTTCTGCAGGTCGGTCTCGTTCATGGTCGCTCTCCTTGGGCGAGCGGGCGTTCAGCAGCCCGCGACGCGTTCGATCTCGTTGAGGACGTCGTGGACCATCGAGTTGGTGGCGGCCGCCTGTCCCCGGCGGTCCCGCCCGTAGACGTGCTTGGCCACCTCGGCGGCCTTCGCGTAGCGGGCCTCGCGGCTCTCATCGCGGCGGAACTCGGCGATGACCTTGTCGACGCGGCCTTCCGCGCGGCTCATGCGGACCACGCTGGCGGCCGCGCCGTCGGCCGTGGCTCGCACCGTGATGTCTTCCTCGCTGCCCTCGATGACGATGTGCTTGATCTTCATGGCGTGTCTCCGTGGTGGCGGTCACTCGGCGTCGTTCAGGAAGGCCTCGACGTGCTCGCGGTCCATCCCGCTCATGAACCCGACCAGGTCGATCAGGTCGCTGCGGACCTTGCCGAGGTCGCCGGTGCGGCCCCAGTTGAGCGGGTCGGCCTTGGCGGCCTCGGCGTGCTTGTCGAGTTCCATCTGCAGGACGTCCATCAGCCGGGCGATGTCGCCGCGGCGAGCGGCGTAGGTCTCTGCGGCGTTGGGCTGGTGGGGGACGGGCTTGCGGTTGTGCTTCTTCATGTCTGTACCTCTCTGGTGGGCGGGGGCGTGGCGTCGCATGGAAACAGCGAAGCCCGCATTACGCGGGCTTCAGGTCGTCGGCAGTTCGGGGTTGCGGGGGCTGGTCGGTGCCTCCTCGCGTGCGGCCTCGCGGGCCGCGTCGCCTCGTCCTTGGCGGTATCCGGTGTGCAGGCCTTCGCGGTACCCGGCCTCGAAGGCGTGGCGGACCAGGTCGCGGATCGACCACACCGGGATCTCGTGGAAGTCGAGGCTGTCGCTCTTTCGGGTCTCGAGTGTTTCCAGCAGCAGTTCGACCTTGGCCCATTCCATCTCGGCGTCGAGGGCCTTCTGCTTGGCGATCCCGTCGAGGCTGGGCTTGGTGTTCTTTCTGGCGTTCTGCGGGGCGTTCATGTTCGTGGTCTCCGTCGCGGGTGCTTGCCCCGCGTTGTGACACATGAAGCCATGACATTCGCCACGAGGCAAGGCAAACCGCAGCGGTTTCGCCGTCATTCCGCGACATGTGGGCAAGTTTGGCCCCATGTGGGCAAACGGGCGGATTCGGCCGGAAATCGCTCATCCCCGCGCGAAACAAACTCTGTCTCCCCGCGCGGCTGTTCCCGCGGGCCTTTCGAGACCGGTCCCCCCCCGACGGAGTACCTACGCGGCCGTGGGGCGTCTACGTCTACAGAATCCCCGCCAGCGGCCACATGGTCGGGGGATCTGTATGCGTAGACATGTAGACGGCGGCCAGATAGTC
>CALMQD010000248.1 GCA_937871415.1 uncultured Phycisphaerales bacterium
CCAGACGTCGGCGAGGAAGTGCATCTCGACCTGGATCTGGCCCTTGCCCTTCACGAACACGTACGCTTCCTCGTGCGTGTCGTGCTTGTGGAGGAACGGCACGGCCTCGCCGGGGCGCATGCAGTTGAGCGAGATCTCCATCCCGGTGAAGCCGAGCGGCTTGCGCAGGAAGCCGAGCACCTCGTCACCGCGCATGACGGCGTTGAACACGCACGCGTCTCCGAGCTTCGCCATCGCGGGCCAGTAGTCGCTCGACACGGTGACGGGCCGAACGTTGGCGTTGTCCTGCACGGCGAGGTGGAGCGACTGCAACCGCTCGGCATGCCGCTGCACCTCGTCGGGCGTGAGACGAACGACCCGACAGCCAGCGTCGGTGATGGGCGCGTAGACCTTGCGCTTCACGGCGCTGCGGTACTTCGAGAGCATGCTCGCGAGGTAGTCGTCGTGCTTCGTCCACTCGGGCTCCAGCGAGAGCACCATCGTCGCGCCGCCCTCCATCGGGCGATAGGCGAGCCCTTCGAGCGTGCGGCGCCAGGACACGATGGCCTGGGGGGAGGGGGGGGGCGGCGTGGAGGCGATCGACAACGACCTGCGCTATCCCGACGAGCCGGCGCGCCACAAGGTGCTCGACCTGCTGGGCGACCTGGCGCTCGTGGGCGGGCCCGGCGGCTCGCGGCGCATCGTCGGGCGCATCACCGCGACGCGCACGGGCCACCACCACAACCACCAGATGGCGCGGCTGATCGTGCTGCGTGCGACGTGAACACAGCGAGCCGCGTTTCGCGGGGTTACTTCGTGTCGGACGCCGGGGTCGCGTCGGACGCGGGGGCGGGGGGCGCGTTCTCGCCGGGCTGGGCGATGAACTGGCGGAGGTTCACGAGTTCGACCTCGTAGATCACGGTCGCGCCGGGGGGCACGACGAAGCCTTCGCCTTCTTCCCTGGGGATGCCGCGGTCGCCGAAGGCGAGGTCGGGCGGGATGATGAGGCGGCGGACGCCGCCGGCGCGCATGCCCACGAGCCCGTACTGCAGGCGCTTGGGGGCCTTGGCGAGCGACATCTCGATGGGCGTTTCGGCGCGGTAGGAATCTTCGTAGCACTCGCCGGTGGCCTGCACGAAGCCGCGGTGGCGGAAGGAGACGAACGCGCCGGGGAGCGCGGGCATGCCCTCGCCGATCTTGAGGTCCTCGATGATCAGGCCGGTGGGGTGCGTGAAGCGCGCGACGACCGGGGCCGTGCTGAGTTTCGGCTGCACCACCTCGGTGACGGTGACGGCGGGCCCGCCGGTGTCGCGCGGCGTCTGTGCGGGCGAGGCGGTGTTGTCATCACAGCCGGCCAGGCCCAGGCCGACGCCCAGGGCCAGGCAGCACGCCGCGGCGAGCGCGCTCGGCGAGGGACGCGGCGTCGTCACGGGCATCTTGTCGGGTTGAGCGGACATCCCGGTTCCTCTTCGTTCAGGGCGCGAGCGCGACGGCGGGACAGGCCCCGCGACCGTTGTACCGCGCCGGTGGTCACAGGCTTCAGGCGGCCAGGTCGGATTCGTCGTCCGAGCCGGTGCCGGTCTCGGGGTCGCCGATGCGGCCCCACTTGTGCTTGGGCAGGTGGCGGTGGTGCACGCGGATCACGCGTGCGAGCTGGGCCGCGAACACGTCCCCGACCGCCTGCACCTGCTCGAGCAGCGTGCGGGTGAAGGGCGTGCGCGGGTCGCGGAAGAGCAGGACGATCGCGAGCGTCTCGCTCTCGAAGCGGCAGGCGTAGCCGGCGACGTGCGAGTCGCCCAGCCACTCGGCCTGGTCGCCGATGTAGTCGTCCATCGAGCGCTTCGAGGTCAGGTGGACCATGCCCGTCGCGTTCTCGAAGCGCGGGGCGATGACGTTGGCCATGTGGTCCAGAAGGATGTCCACCGTCTCCTTCGGGCAGTCGTAGTTGACGTACGCCCCGAGGGAATAGTCCCCGGAAGTCGTGGGGAGGAACACGGCGGCATTGGTCGGACCCGTGCGGCCGAGAACGTATTCAAGAGTGGTGCGCAGCAGAGACTCGATGTCGAGCTCGTTGCCGATCAGCCCCTTGAACTCGGAAGCGGTTGAGACCTGGTTCATTGCTGCGCTTACTCCTTGACGCGGTGTCAAGGATCGGGAGACGAGCAAGCACGCTGGTCTCTCTCGCGCACTTCATCTGCGTCCACCCCCGGCACAACCGCACCACTTTGTCCACCCCTCGCAGAGGCGCGTGTTCTCGGCGCTCGAACGGGCGCGGTGTTGCCCGTCTTCAACGGCTTTCTCGGCCTTGCGCAGTGTTCGGCGCGACCCGCGCTCTGCGCCCGGGGTTTATGGGACACCGCGGGCCCATCCGCAGCCGCCCGGAGCGGCCTTCGCCCGCGCTCGGCCCCCCCCCCCCCCCCCCCCCCCCCCCCCCCCCCCCCCCCCCCCCCCCCC
>CALMQD010000249.1 GCA_937871415.1 uncultured Phycisphaerales bacterium
ATGCTTGTGCATGACGGCGGAGGGGTTCTTGCCGTCGAAGGGGACGTTGCCGACGACCATGTGGTAGAGGGTGGCGCCCAGGGAGTAGATGTCGCTTGGCGGGCCGATCTTCACCTCGCCGCGGATCTGCTCGGGGGAGATGTAGTACGGGGTGCCGAAAGCTTTGCCGGCCTCGGCCTCGGCGGCCTCCTTGTCGGTGATGGCGCGGGCCAGGCCCATGTCGGCGAGTTTGGCGACGCCCTCCTTGGTGAGCATGATGTTCTTGGGCTTGACGTCGCGGTGCACGAGGCCCTTGGCGTGGGCGTGGCCGAGCGCCTCGGCCATCTGGATGACGACGTCGATCGCGTCGTTCTCCGGGTAGCGCTTGAGCTTCACGATGTCGTCGTAGACGGTGCGTCCGTCGACGAACTCCATCACGAAGTAGTGGTACTCGCCGGCCTGGCCGACGTCGTAGGCCTGGACGATGTTGGGGTGGTTGAGTTGTGCCGCGGCGCGGCCCTCGGCATAGAAGCGCTCGATGAACTGCTTGTTCTCGGAGTACTTGCGGGGCAGGACCTTGATGGCGACGAGGCGGTCGAGGCTGAGCTGCTTGGCCTTGAAGACCGTCGCCATCGCGCCGGCGCCGAGTTTGGAGAGGATCTTGAAGCCCGGGATCTGCTGGCCGGAGCGCTCGGCCTCGGCCTGCGTGCGGATGCGGTCGAGCTGGCGCTTGGTGATGTATTCGTTCTCGACCAGGAGCGCGGTGAGGCTCTTGGCGCTGCCGTCCTGCGAGAGGCTCTTGGCCTGCTCCAGACACTGCTGCACCTCGTCGTTGGTGGCGAAGCCCTGGTCAACGACGATCTTGCCGATGATCGTGTCGAGGTTCGTGCCGGAGCGCGAGCGCGACCGCGAGCCGGCGCCGGGGCCCGCGCCCAGGTCGATGGGGCCGGAGGCTTCCGGGTTCGTGTCGGGGGCGGTGGGCTGGGTGCTCGACGAACTCGCGTCGTCGTCGGCGAGGCGCAGGTCTTCGCCGCGTGCCTGGGGCTTGGGGGCCGGCTGGGGCGACGCCCCGCCCGAGGCGCCGTGGGGCGCATCGGGAGCGAGCAATGGCGAACTTGTGGGCGCGGGAGCGTCCATGCGGGGGAGGGATGGTACACGATTGTGCGGCCCGGAAGACCGATCCGCCAGCGGTCGCGGGGAATCGGGGGCGATCCGTGAAAGATCGACGCCGTTTCCGGACGCTTCCGACAACCCCGGGCCTGTTCCAGCGACCCCGCTTTGCGGGGCCGAAGGAGCGGATGTCGTGTGGCGTGATCGGAGTTCGCGGTCCATGCGGAGTGCGAGACAGAGGTGCCTCGATATCCGGTACGCATGGCGACGGGCGGTGTTGCGGACGGCGGGTTTGAGAAGCCGCGGGTGAAGCGGAAATCACGCGCTGGTCACGGTGAAGGCGATCGAGTGTGCCGCGAACGGCGCGGCGTTGTATGCTGGAGTCGACCCAGGAGAAGGAGCGGCATTGCACCCAGAGCATCACCGGACCTCGCTGGCCGAGGCGGCGGGCGCCAAGACCAGCGCCGCGATCCCGCCGGCGGGCATGGACGCGGCGAAGAAGAAACGGCTGCTCATCGTGGCGGGGGCGGTCTTTGCGCTCGCGGTCCTGGCGTTGTTTTTCAATCCCTTTGGTGGCGGTGGAGAGGCGGACGAGCCGGGCGAGGGCCCCGCGGCCGTTTCCGGAGGCGCGGGCGCCGCGGGCGCTGGTCGGTCCCAAACAAATCCTTATCAACATCCGTCGAACGCGCCGCAGACCGAAGAGACCGCGAGCACGCGCCATGTTGCGCCGGGCTCGAAGTGAGATGTTGAGGAAGGTCCAGTCGGATTCCGTTCGGAGTTCATTGGACAAACGACGATCCATCGTTCAGACTGTGTGAACGGCCTCGCTCTCGTGGGGCTGATCGTGGGCTTTGTCGGGTCGACAACAGATGGGCGTTCGTACCGCAGGGCACACGGCGTGCCCTTGAGTCGATCCACGAACCCGCGAAGGTTTGGAGGCCTGATCATGCCGAACCTTGGCGGCCGCACGGGTGGGCGGGGACGCGCTTTCACGCTGATCGAACTCCTGGTGGTCATCGCGATCGTCGCGCTCTTGGTGTCGCTGCTCTTGCCGGCGCTCAAGAACGCGCGCATCGCGGCGAAACTGGTGAAGAGCCTCTCGAACCTGCGTCAGATCAACATTGCGGCGGCGACGTACCGCGAGGAGAACAAGACGTACATGCCGCTGGCGATGACGGTGCCGCGCGGCAACTACCCGAATCCGCCGTGGTACACGACGACCGCGAGCGTGCAGGGTTGGTGCACGTGGTCGTACGGCGGGAAGAACTGCGACGCGTACTGGTACGCGGCGGACGGCGGCGCGTTCGACGTGGAGGCGGCGGACCGGCTGCTGAACCCGTACGTGTATCCGGAGCTCGTGTTCAACGCCCCGCCGATGCCGACGCGGATGAACCCGAACGACCCCGACCGCAAGACGCAGAAGGCGGAGATTTTCCAGGACCCGTCGGACCTGGTGAGTTATCAGCGGAGCGCGACGTTCAGCACGAACCCGACGCCGGGGACGATCTCGTGCTACGAAGACGTCGGCACCTCGTACCAGTTCAACGTCAAGTGGTGGGACCAGATCCCGCATTCGGGGACGCGGTTCTACAAGGCGTTCAACTTCGGGTGCGACCGGCTCCGCCTGTCGGACGCGTTCCATCCGGCCCGGATGGTGTGGCTGCACGACCAGTACTCGGACGTGGTGGCCAATAACGTGAACACGCAGTTCAAGCTCAAAAACGGGTACAACGACATCAACAAATCGGTGATGGCGTTCATGGACGGGCACGCGGCCTACCACAAGGTGTACCCCGGGAACTCGGCCCAGTCGTACAGCAACCAGTTCTACACGTTTGTTTTTGAGGACTTGCACATCCCGCCGGGGTTCTAGAGCGCATAATGGGGGTGCCGGGAACGACTCGTGGGGCTGACCTCGAGGACGAGTGATGCCCTTGGTGCGCAGGCGCGGATTTACGCTGATCGAACTGCTCGTGGTGATCGCGATCATCGCGGTCCTGGTGGCGATTTTGCTGCCGGCGCTCAAGAGCGCGCGGAGCAGTGCGCGCCTGGTCAAGAGCCTGTCGAACCTGCGACAGATCAATCTCGCGGCGTCGATGTACAAGGACGACAACAAGGGGCTGCTGCCCCTGGCGCTGTGCGTGAACGGGCGCGGGAACGTGCTGCCGGGCCCGCAGTCGCCGCCGGCGTTCTTCAACTACGCGTGCAGCTGGTCGTTCGGCGGGAAGAACTGCGACGGGTACTGGGTGACGGGGCGCGGGAGCGGGTACTTCGACGTGGAGGCGGCGGACCGGCTGCTCAACCCGTATGTGTACCCGGACGTGGTGTTCCAGGCGCCGCAGCCGCCGACGCCGCTGGCGGCGGATGACCCGGTGCGGCAGACCCAGCAGGCGGAGGTGTACCGCGACCCGTCGGACTTTGAGAGTTACCAGCGGAGCCTGCAGTTCGAGAGCAACCCGACGCGGACGGACCTCTCGTCGTACGACGACGTCGGGACGTCGTATCACTACAACCTCAAGTGGCTGGACCGGCTGGGGTACAACAGCTTCACGCTCCTGAAGAAGTACCAGTTCGGGTGCGAGCGACTGCGACTGGGCGACGCGTTCCAGCCGTCGCGGATGGTGTGGGTGCACGACCAGTACGCGGACGTGGTGGTCAACAACGTGCACGAGGACTACCGGCTCAAGAACGGGTTCGGCGACGTGAACAAGTCGGTGATGGGGTACCTCGACGGGCACGTGCTGTACAACAAGGTGATCCCGGGTCAGCAGGAGTCGTCGTACACGAACGAGAACTACACGTTTGTCTTCGAGGACCTGCGCCAGCCCGCGCCCTGACGCGGTACGCTTGAGCGCGATGGCACCGCCCGCGAGTTCAATCCCCCCCGCTGCCGGCTCGGACGCGGCGCCCGGCGTCGGCGCGCACCAGGGCGCGGGGGCGGCGGGCGCGATGCTGCTGAGCGTGCGCGATCTGGTGGTGGAGTTCGAGAAGCGCGCCGGGCTGCTGGGGCGCTCGGGGCAGCGCGTCCGGGCGGTGGACGGCGTGTCGTTCGACGTCGGGCGGGGCGAGACGCTGGGGCTGGTGGGCGAATCGGGGTGCGGGAAGACGACGGTGGGGCGGGCGGTGCTGCGGCTGGTGCGGGCCGCGGGCGGGGGCGTGAGGTTCGAGGGCCATGACGTGTTCGGCGCGAGCGCGGGGGTGATGCGGCGCCTGCGCCGGGAGATGCAGATCGTTTTTCAGGACCCGGCGGGGAGCCTGAACCCGCGGATGCGGGTGCTGGACCTGGTCGCCGAACCGCTGATCGTGCACGGCGAGGCGCGGGCTCGCGACCGGGCGGCGCTGAAGACCCGGGTGGTCGAGCTGCTGGACCGGTGCGGGCTGGAATCCGCGGCGGTCGAGCGGTATCCGCACGAGTTCTCCGGCGGGCAGCGCCAGCGGATCTGCATCGCGCGGGCGCTGGCGCTCTCGCCGAAGTTCATCGTGTGCGACGAGCCGACGAGCGCGCTGGACGTCTCGATCCAGGCGCAGATCCTGAACCTGCTCAAGGACCTGCAGCGCGAGCGCGGGATGAGTTACCTGTTCATCAGCCACGACATGGCGGTGGTGAACCACATGTGCGATCGCGTCGCGGTCATGCACCGGGGGCGGATCGTGGAGTCGGGCTCTCGGGACGAGATCATCCACGCGCCCAAGCACGAGTACACGCGGACGCTGCTCAGCGCCGTGCCGGTTCCCGAGCCGCGTCGGGCGGGCGGGCGCGGCGTGGCGAGGTCGGCCGGCTAGCCCGGGGCGTGCGGCGGTTCTTCTTTCTGGGGGGGTCAGTCGCGTCCGAAGGCGTCGAGGGCGGGGCCGGCGAGCCGGAAGGTCGTCCAGTCGCTCATGGCCACTGCGCCGAGGCGCTTGTAGAAGTCGATCGCGGGCGTGTTCCAGTCGAGGACGGCCCATTCCATCCGGCGGCAGCCGCGGCGCGCGGCGAGGCGGGCGACTTCCGTGAAGAGCGCTCTGCCGAGACCCCGGCCGCGGTGCGCGGGGCGGACGAAGAGGTCTTCGAGATACAGGCCGGGTCGGCCGGTCCAGGTGGAGTAGTTCACGAAGAAGAGGGCGAAGCCCTGCACGGTCCAGGCCTGGCCGGCGCTTGCGCCGTCGACCAGTTCGCCCATCAGGCACTCGGCGACGGGGCCTGAGCGGGGCGCGTGGCTGAGGGTGCGCGGGCCGCCCTGGAGCGTGCCGAGCGCATCTTCGAAGAGCGCGCGGTGGAGGAGGTCCTCGGTCGCGACGACAGCGTCGGGCTCGCGCTCGTAGAGCGCCAGTTCGCGGATGAGGGCGAGGATCTGGGGAACGTCGGCGGGGGTCGCGGCGCGGATGCGCAGGTCGGCGCCAGGCCGCGGGGCCGGTGTGGTCATGCCTCAGTTGTAGACGCGCCGCCTGCGGAACGCGAGCGCGGCGCCGGAAACGAGCAGCGCCGCAGCGCCCGGCGCGGGGATCGCCCGGATGTTGTCGACGCCCATCTGGGCGACGATGCTGTTGCCGGTGACCGATGGCGAGGTGGCGTGCAGGATGCGCATCTCGGCGGGGTTCATCATGAAAGTGTTGAAGTCGCCGGGGTTGAAGACGGGGGCCATGCCGGCGGCGGTGATGGGGAAGACGGCGGTGTGCCACTGGCCGTCGGCGGGGAGGGAGAAGCCCGTGGCGCTGCTGAAGCCGGCGGAGCCCGGCGAGGTCGTGTTCTTGAACGCGATGCGGATCGTGAGCGTCTGCGTCGAGAAGTTGCGCAGGTCGATCTGCACCGCGGTCACGCCGGCGGCGATGTAGTCGCCCAGCCACTGGCTGCGGTTGAACACGGTGAGCCGCCCGCCGCTGGACGAACCGTCGGCGGTCATCATCATGAAGCGGTCGCCAGCGCCGAGCGGTCCGCCGTCGGTCA
>CALMQD010000250.1 GCA_937871415.1 uncultured Phycisphaerales bacterium
CCTGCCGGCCGAAACGGAACTCCAGTTCGGCAAGGCCAAGAAGGCCGGCGAGTCGCCGGAGTCATCCGGCGATGGGGCATCGGGTGAATCCGCCGGCGCACCCGCATCGAAAACGCCGTGACGGAAGGCGCCATCCGGGACTCAAAGAAAAAAACCCAGCGCCGGACGGAAAGTCCAGGCGCCGGGTCTCGTGGGGGTCAGGCTCACAGCCCGGGAATCGCAGGGTCTCGACTGCTCCCTTGCTCGCTCGCCTAATCCCTGGATTCGCAGTCGCGAATGGGACCTTGCGTGTGAGCGGGAAAAGAAAAAAAATCGAAACCGGGTTGCCCGAACTTGCTTCCGGATCACGGCCACTCGCGTCTTGGCGGGGCGGGCTCTTCGAGCCGCTTGAAGGACACCATGGTCGTGGTGTTGTGTGATCGGGTCAGCGTCGAGATCTTGGACGCGTGACTCGGCATCTTGTTCCGATTCGTGGCGCGAGTGGTTTCAAAAAGTCCTCAGGATTTTTCTCCGAGCGCGAGAGCGGTAGCTGGGCCCGGCCGATCGGGCGATCGGCGCGTGCTCGATGCGCTGGACTTGCGCAACACTGCGGGTTGATTGTTAAGCGGGGTAAGGGCCGACGCTTCCAGAACTCGCCAGTTCTCGCTGTATCCGGTTTCAGTCCGGCGCGCTGGCGGCGGCGGGCTTGAGCCCCAGCCGGTCCACGACCTGCTGCAAGTCCGACCACACCTTCTGCCGGTTCTCCTTGGTGTACGAGCGGAGGAGGAAGGCCGGGTGGAAGGTGGGCATCACCGGGACGATCGCGCCGGCGCCGGAAGCATCGAGGTCGGGGTGGGTGTCGGGGTGCGGGAGCGTGCGCGGGATCTGGAAGGGCGCCCATCGGCCGCGGAGATTGGACATCGACGCCGTGGTTGAGAGGAGCAGTCGCGTGGCGGGCAGCCCGAGGGTCACGATGACTTCGGGGCGGATGATGGCGATCTGCTCGAAGAGGTAAGGCGCGCACGCCGCGGCTTCCTGGAGCGTGGGCGTGGCGTTGTCGGGCGGGCGCGTCTTGAGCACGTTGGCGATGTAGACCCGCGAGCGGTCGAGCCCCATCGCGGTGATCATTTTGTCGAGGAGCTGGCCGGCGCGCCCGACGAACGGCCTGCCGGTCCGGTCTTCCTCCGCGCCCGGCGCTTCGCCGACGAACATGAGGCGTGCGAGCGGGTCGCCCTCGCCGAAGACGATGTTGTGATGGTCGGTGACGAACTGCTTGTGCGGCGCGTCGGCCTCGTAGCGCGCCCAC
>CALMQD010000251.1 GCA_937871415.1 uncultured Phycisphaerales bacterium
CCTTCCTCTGGCATCAGCAAACACTCGACTCATGGAGAACCGCCCGGCTCGCGGGGCTCATTCTGGACCACCTCTGCCCCCCGCCCCTCCCCTCTCATTCCTCCTCCTCACCTCCTCCACCCACTTCGTTCCCCCCGCTCTTCATGATCTCCTCCATCACCGCCGTCGCGAAACTCCCGCGCGGCAGTTCAAACACGCACTTGATGTAACTCCCGTGCTCGTCCACCCCTGACTCGATGTCCGGGTACATCAGCGGCACGCGCAGCGCACGCCGCGCCCCCGCCAGCGCCCCCTCACCCCGCCCCGCCCTCGCGGCGTACCGCTCCAAGTCCTCCGGCGTCAATCCCCACTCCGCCAGCGCCGCGACCTCCGCCTCATCCACCGCGCCCCCCGCCCGCGTCATCCCCGCCGCCCACATCGGGCCCGACGGCGACACCTCGAACTTCGCCAGCCGCTCGGGCGTGCGCGCTTCCGCCAGCACCGCGCCATCGACCGCAAACACCGCGCCGTTGTCGTGCCGGAACGCCAGGTCTCCCTCCAGCAACCGGTCGAACGTCCCCGCGCTCAGCCGCTTCTCCAATACCGTGTTGAAGACCGCCGACTGCGCCGCGTGCAGGAAGAACAGATAGTCCAGCGCCTCGATCGCACGCACCGCGTCCCGCGCCGTCCCGCCGCGATGCAGCCGATCCAGAACCCGCCGCTCCGTGTGCGCCGCCCGCGGCAGCAACTCCATCGCCGCCTGATACTCCCCGCGCGCAAACGCCTCGCGCGCTGCCCGCTGCGCTCCCCAACCGCCCCCGAGACCGCCCGCGCCGGCTCCACCCTCAGCCTCCCCCAGCCCCCCCATGCCTTCCCCTTCGTCCATCCCCTCCCGCGGCCCCAGCAACTCGCGCACCGCCGCCTCGTGATCGAACTTGAGCAGCGCACGCCCCACCAGGTGGTTGTGCTGCAAATGCCCGAACCGCTGCGGCCCAAACCTGTTCGGCACGCCGCTCGCGCTCAGCATCATCAGCGATCGGTGCGCATGAACCACCTTCGCCGGCTCCACATCGCGGATCCGGATGATGAACCGGTTCCCCTTCAGGTGCCCCTGGCGCAACTTGTTGGTGTGCCAGTCCGACCACAGCACGTGCGCCCCGGCGGTCTCGAACGGCGCCAACTCCGCGCCCGGCCCCGCTCCCCCACCCGCAAGAGCCTGCTGCGCTTTCCGTGCCCCGGGCAGGTGCACGGAGATCATCTGCCGCGTCACCGCCCGCCGATCCTTCAGCCCCGCCACGCCCACCGCCGTGCGCGCCACGCCGTAGTGCTTGGCGATCAGCCGCACCAGGTGCCCCGTCGACAGGTTCTTCTTCTCGACGAGCAAGTACAGGTGCTCGCCCTCGCCGCACGGGTCGTACGCGGGGATCTCTTCGACGAAGAAATCCTCCTCGCGCATGCGCAGCACGCCGCCGGTCCCCGGCACCTCGCGGGTCAGGTAGTGCTTCACCCGGGCTGGTGAGTT
>CALMQD010000252.1 GCA_937871415.1 uncultured Phycisphaerales bacterium
AACAGATCGGACACTTGGGGATGAGAGCGAGCGTGGCGATGGGGAGCGACCACTCGAGGAGCGCGAGGGCGCGGCGGAGCCAGGAGGTGCGCGGCGCAGGGTGCGCGGGCGTGGTGGAAGGCTGTTTGGAGTGGCAACAGAACATAGGATGACGCTAGGGCGAGGTGCTGCAGAGCAAGCAATCAGGGAAGACCGGAAGAAGCGTTCAAGCGTGGCGCCTGTGCCACCTCAGGACTGGCACCCGCAGACTCGTGCTGAATCGACTGTTACTTCGGGATAATCGGCGCCGTGATGCCAGGCTTTTCGGCCCAAGGCACGACGAAGTTCGTGTCCTCGTAGCGGTCGTGATGGCGGAGCCACCCCATGCCGCCGACTTGCTCCTCGTCGCGGCCCTTGGGCGCGATGTCGATGTAGCGGTAGGCGGTGAGGAAGTCCTCGAGGCCGCGGGCGAAGGTCGAGTAGGTGTGGAAGATCTCGCCCCGCGGGTTCTTGTAGAAGACAGAGACGCCGGGGAGTTCGCGCATGGGGCCGGGCTTCTCGCTGTAGTTGTACTTTCCTTCGCCGGCGAGGATTTCCTGGTCGGTGAAGGAGACGTTGTAGTCGTGGCTGAAGTCGGTGTTGGCCGCGGAAACCCAGGGGAACGACCAGCCCATGCGTTTGCGGAACGCTTCGAGTTTGTCGGGCGGCGCCTTGGAGACGGTCACAAACGAGATGTCGCGGTGCGCGAGGTGGACGACGATGCCGTTGTAGTTGTCGGCGAGGAAGGAGCAGCCCATGCACCCCTGCGACCAGGTCGGGTCGAACATGAAGTGATACACGATGAGTTGCGAGCGCGGGCCGAAGAGGTCGGCGAGGGATTTCTTGCCGGAAGGTGAGTCGAAGGTATAGGACTTCTCGACCCTGACCCACGGGAGGTCACGGACCTTGGCGGCGAGGGCGTCGCGCTGGCGTGTGAAGGCCTTCTGCTCGGCGAGGAGCGCGAGCCGGGCCTGGAGCCATTGTTCGCGAGAGACGACGGGGTGGTCGGCGAGGGACATGGCGGTGAGTCTCGGGGAGAGAGGCGGGGGGAGTGGGGAACGGGGAGTGAGGAAGAAGGAGGGATGAAGAGGGCGTCGGTCAGCGCTTCGAGGCGGCGTTGGCTTTGCGCTCGGCAACGAGTTTGACGCGGCCGAGGCCGTGCTCCCATCCGCCGTGCACGCTCTCGCGGTGTTCGGCGGTGATCAGTCCCATGGCGCGGTGGACGAGGGTGAGGCGGACACCGCTTGCTTCCGGCTTGAGTCGGTATTGGATGTGGTTGATGGCGGGATAGGACATGGCCATCGGACCAGAGAGCTCGAGGAGCGTGGGGGCCTTGATGACCTGGACGTGACCCCAGAGGTGGCCGTACTTGTGGCCGCCGGCGTCGCCGAG
>CALMQD010000253.1 GCA_937871415.1 uncultured Phycisphaerales bacterium
GGATGAACTGCGCGCGTGCGTGCTGGAGGAGCCGCGGCTGCGGATGCTGGGCGACGGGGCAAACCTGCTGGTGGACGACGACGGGGTGGAGGGGCTGGTGGTGTCGCTGAACAGCGCGGCGATGTCGGGGTGGGAGATCTCGACGCGCGAGGCGGGGCTGGTGCGGGCGATGGCGGGGGCGAACCTGCCGAGACTAATCCTCGACTGCGTGCGGGCCGGGCTGGGTGGGTTGGAAGGGCTCGGCGGGATCCCGGCGACGCTCGGCGGCGCGCTGGTGATGAACGCGGGCGGCTCGTTCGGCCAGATCAGCGACAGCGTGGAGCGCGTGCACGCGCTGGACCGCGCGGGGAACGCGGTGGTGCTCGAGCGCGGGGACATCGGCTTCTCGTACCGGCACTCGGGGCTGAACGAGTTGATCGTCGTGAGCGCGGACCTGCGCCTGACGCCGGGGGATGCGGGGGCGCTGCGGGCGCGGCTGAAGGACGTGATGCAGTACAAGAAGGAGTCGCAGCCGATGGGGGCGCGCTCGGCGGGGTGCGCGTTCCGCAATCCGACGATCACGGGCGACGTGATCGGACCGCGCGGCGAGGTGATCGCGCGGGCGGAGGGCGGCGCGGGGAAGCGCGTGAGCGCGGGGATGCTCATCGACAAGGCGGGGTGCAAGGGGCTGGCGGTGCGCAGCGCGAGCGTCTCGGAGCGGCACGCGAACTTCCTGGTGGTCGATTCCTCGTTCAAGCCCGGGGCGCGGGCGCGCGACGTGATCGAACTCATGGCGCTCGTGCAGCAGCGCGTGCTCGACGCCTTCGGCGTGCGGATCGAGCCGGAGGTGGTCGTGTGGCGGCGCGGCGAGTGAGGAAGCGGGGGAGGGGAAGGGGGACGGGGGGCGGCGCGGTTACTTGAGCATGCTGAGGAGGCGCTCGCGGACCTGCGCGGCATCGGCGGCGCCGCCGGAGAGTTTCATGACGGCGCCGACGAGGCGTCCGACGGCCTGGAGTTTGCCGGCGCGGACGTCGGCGGCGCTCTGGGCGTTGTCGCGGATGGCCTGCTCGCACCAGGAGGCGAGGGCGTTGTCGTCGCGGACGATGAGCATGCCGCGGTCTCCGGCGAGGGCTTCGACTTCGGCGGGTTGACCGGGTGAATCGCAGAGGTGGCCGAGGAGTTCGTCGGCGGACTGAGCGCTGATGGCGCCGCTCTCCCGCAGGGCGGCGAGTGCGCCGAGGGAGTCGGCGGCGAGGCCCAGGTCGCTGACGAGGATGGGGCGGACGGTCGCGCCGGAGCGTCCGGCGGCCTGGGCCTGTTGGATGCGTTCGCTGGTGCGTTCGTTGGCGCGTTTCTGTGCGTTCTGGAGGAGGAGGTTGGCGCAGGCGCGGGCGGCGCGCGAGGCTTCGACGCCGCGGGACTGGGCCGCGGCGACGCTCTGCTCGAAGAGGGCGCAGACGCCGGGCTCTTCGATCATGGCGGCGGCCTGTGACGCGGGGAGGGCCCAGTCGCGGACGAAGCGGCGGGCGCGGAGGATGGGGAGTTCGCCGACGCGTCGGCGCGCGCGGGCGACCCAATCCTCGTCGATGGCGATGGCGGGGAGGTCGGGGTCGGGGAAGTAGCGGTAGTCGTCGGCGTCTTCTTTTTCGCGTTGGATGAAGGTCTCGTTGCGGGCGTCGTCCCAGCCGCGGGTGACCTTCATGCCGCGGCCGAACTCGCGGCCGTCCCGGGCCCAGCGCGCGGGCTGCTCGCGGAGCTCGAACTCGATGGCGCCCTTGACGGCCTTGAAGGAGTTGAGGTTCTTGACCTCGACGACGGGGGTGGCGATGCGCCGGCCGTCGGCGAGCGTGAGGATCGTGTTGATGTTGGGCTCGAAGCGCATGTGGCCCTTCTGCATGACGCCCTCGGAGGCGCCGATGAAGCGGCACAGGTGGCGGAGCATCTGGGCGAAGGCGACGACGTCGTCGGCGGCGGTGAACTCGGGCTGGGTGACGATCTCGAGCAGGGGCGTTCCGGCGCGGTTGAAGTCGATGATGGAGCCGTCGAGCGGTGCGCCGCCGGAATCGAAGCCGGAGGGGAGTTCGTGCAGGAGTTTGCCGGCGTCCTCTTCGAGGTGGGCGCGGATGATGCCGACGCGGCGCGCGGGCGTGAGCGGGGAGTGCTCGGCCGCGGCGCACCAAGCGGCGAAGTCGATCTCGCCCTGGGCGTTCGTGGGGGGCAGCTCGACGCTCCCGTCGTAGCAGACGGGCAGGTCGTACTGACTGATCTGGTAGGCCTTGGGCAGGTCGGGGTAGAAGTAGCTCTTGCGGTCCCACTTGGTGGTGGAGGCGATGCGGCAGTTGAGCGCGAGGCCGACCATCATCGAGAGTTCCACGGCCTCGCGATTGAGGACGGGGAGCGCGCCGGGGAGCGCGAGCACGACGGGGTCGATGAGCGTGTTGGGGGCGCAGTCCTCGTCCGGCGTGGCGGGGGCGGCGGGCGTGGCGGGGGCGGTGGGGCGGTCCGGGGCCGGGCGGAAACTCCACGCGGCGGGGTTGGGGATGTTCGTGAAGAGTTTCGAGGCGCAGGCGAGTTCGACGTGGACCTCGAGCCCGACCTTGAGTTCGACGTTCCGGACGGCGTCGAGAGAGCGCATGGCGGATGTTACGGCCTGCGCAGGGGTGGCCGGGCGGGTGCGCCGGAGGGGGCGCCGATATACTCGCCGGTTTCGTGCGGGGTCGGCGGGCGAGCCCGTGGGGGCTGAGCCGCTGGCGCGATGTTGAGCGAGCGGGGGTGCGGGAGGGGGAAGGGGTTGGGAGGGGGAGTCAACCGGATTTCACCGACCGGACACCGGTCAAGGAACCAGTCATGAAGATGAGGATTTCGAATCGGGCCCGCGGGGGCGTGTTGCGGATGCTGGCGGCGTGCGGCGTGCTGATGACGCCGGCGTGCGTGCTGGCGGTGCCGGCGATTCTGGAGCAGTTGCCGGACAATGCGGCGATCGTCGTCACGATGCCGAATCCAAAGCAGACTAACGCCGCGATCATGGCGCTGGCGACCTCGTCGCAGCTTCCGCTTCCGCCGATGAGCATGACGGACCTGCTTCTGATGACAGGGATCATGGGAGGCGTGAGCGAGGACAAGGCGTGGGCGCTGGTGGTTCTCGCGCCGGAGGATGCCCAGTCGAAGTTCGATCCCTCGACCGGGGAAGGGGTGCTCGCGCTGCTGCCGACATCGAACTATGCGGAGCTCATCCAGAACTTTGGCGGCACGCCGGGCCCCGGCGTGGACGAGACGGAGGCGCCCAGCGGCGAGAAGATCTACACGAAGGATCTGAAGAACGGTTACGCCGCGATCGCGCAGAACAAGGGAACGCTCGAGCGCTACAAGGCTGGCAAAGCCGATTCGATCACCAGCCGCGCCGGCGAGGCGGGCTCGAAACTGGTGGATTCGTCGGACCTGGCGCTGATCGTGAACTTCGACGTGCTGCGTCCGCACATGGACGAGACGATGCGTGCGGCCAAGGAAGCGGCGAAGGAGGCGGCCAAGGCGCGCCTGGGCTCCGTGCCGGGCGCGGAGGTGGACGAGGTGGAGTTCGAGGCGTCGATCGAGAGCCCGGTGGGCAAGTGGATCGGGGAGCGCCTGTCGCAGGACGCGCGGATGTCCGTGACCGGCTTGAAGGTCTCGGAGCTGGGCCTGCGGATGGACGGGCTGATGGCGTTCACGCCGGGCTCCTACATGGCCAAGGCGTTCCAGGGCAAGGCCAACGCCGGCGAACTGTTCAAGAAACTGCCGGCGGAGCCGTACCTGATCGCGTACGCGATGGACACGTCGGCGCCGGCGTTCAAGCAGATGGTGCGGGACGTGGCGGCGAAGGCGGCGGAGTCGAAGGTGGGCGATGACGAGCGGATGCCGAGCATCCCGTGGCCGTCGCTGGCCGAGAACGACGGGCAGGCGATGCTCATGGGGTTCAACCCCGGGATGCTCATGGGGAGCGGGGTGTTCTCGTCGACGATCATGTTCACCAAGTCGAGCGACCCGGCGAAGTCGGTGCAGGCGTGGCAGGAGTCGCTGAGCAAACTCAACGGGTTCGAGAACGAGCAGTTGTCGTTCGTGACGAAGTACACGCAGAACGGCGCGACGCTGGGCGGCGAGAAGCGCCCGATGGACGTGTGGGAAGCGCGCATGACGCTCAAGGAGCCCAGCCCCGAGCAGGCGCAGCAGATGTCGATGCTGTTCGGTCCGGCGGGCGTTCCGGGCGGGTACATCCTCAAGACGGAGGACGGGTTCTACCAGACGTTCGCGAAGAACTCGGCGCTGATGGGCAAGGCGGTCGCCGCGGGCGAGGCGAATCTGGGCGGCGACGCGATGATCAAGCAGGTGGGCGACCTGCTCCCGAAGAACCGGATGATGGAGGGGTACCTGGGCGCCAAGACGATCGTGGACAACGTGGTGCCGATGCTCGGGATGATGGGCCTGCAGGTGGACCCCGAGAGCCTGCCGCAGCAGATCCCGCCGGTGGCGGTGTGCATCGCGGGTCAGGACGGTGCGGCCCAGTTCACGGCGTTCGTGCCGTCGCCGGTGCTCAAGACGGGCGCGATGCTGTTCTCGAAGGTTCAGGAAGCCCGTACAAACATGGAACAGATGATGGACGAGAACGAATCAACCGACAACGCAGGGGATGGGGATAAACCCTCCTCTGGACAGCCGAAGTTCTGACGGTATACTTGTCGCATCAATCAGCCCCCCCCCCCGAGGAGCCGCTGGCAACGTGCCGCGGCTCCTCTTTTTTTTGCGTTCGGATGGGTGAACGGGCGAGCGAACGGCGCGTGCGCGGCGCGGTGCGGCGAAGTTCGATCGTTGTGGACGATCGACGTTGATCTGAGCGCGATTCCATGAACGGCGTGCTTCACTGGCAGATTTCCGGCACCCGGCGGGTGATATTCGATCGTCCGCGCATCGTGGCGATCCTCAATGTCACGCCGGACTCATTCTCGGATGGCGGACTTCTGGACACGCCCGAGCGGGCCCTGGCGCGCGCGGCGCGGGCGCTGGAGGAGGGTGCGGACGGATTGGACGTTGGCGGCGAGTCGACCCGTCCGGGAGCCGCGGCGGTGCCGGAAGGGGAGCAGGTGCGGCGCGTCGTGCCGGCGGTCGAGTTGATCCGGCGGCGGCTGGGGGACGGTTTTTTCATCACGGTGGACACGACGCGTGCGGGCGTGGCGCGTGCGGCGTTTGACGCGGGGGCGGACGCGGTCAACGACGTATCGGCGGGGGTGGATGACCCGTCGATGTTCGGGTTGCTGGCGTCGGCGCGGCGCGGGGTGGTGCTCATGCACCGCCTGTCGCGCCCGGGCGAGGACCGGTATTCCACGGACTACGACCGGCCGCCGCGGTATGAACAGGTTGAAGCGGGCGGGGGCGGCGACGGGGCGCTGCCCGCGGTCGTGCGGGCGGTGCGTGCGGTCCTGCTGGAGCGGGCGGCGGCGGCGGAGCGTGTGGGGGGCGCGCGGGCGGCGATCGTGCTCGCCCCGGGGCTGGGGTACG
>CALMQD010000254.1 GCA_937871415.1 uncultured Phycisphaerales bacterium
TCCCCGCCCCGGGCGCGCTCACGCCCACGCCCGTCCCCCGGTGCACCACCAGCACGCTCGCCTCCGGCTCGAAATACACCCCCGGCGCATACACCAGCGTCCCCTCCGTGCTCACCGCCACCTGCGCACCGCCGCCCAGCGCATTGCTCAGCACGCCCTCCACCACCACCTGCGGCTGGCCGAACACCTCCAGCCGGTCCGGATCAAACGCCACCGCCATGAGGCTGCTCTTGCGCGTAAACAGCAGATGCCCCGACAGCGCAAACCGCGGGTTCGCGCCACCCTGCACCAGCACCCGCACCGCCCCGGTCCGCACATCCACCGCGCCGATCAGCGCATCGTCATACCCCGTCCCCGTCCAGATCGAGCACAGCGCGTGCCGCCCACCCGGCAACATGTCCGGGCTCAGCAGCGCCACCTGCCCCGCGCCGTGGTCCGGCTTCGCCACCGTCTCCATCTCCCCGCCCACAGCCCCCGCCGCGCCCCCGGGCGCCGCCACCCCCGACGCCGGGATCCGCACGATGCCGGACTGAAAATCCGGCACGTAGAACACCCGGTCCGTCGGGTCCCACACGCCCCCCTGCGCCCGCGGCGCCGGCGCCACCACGCTCGGCACGCCCCCCGACAGGCTCGCCCGCCGCAGCCGCCCGCCGGAGAAAAACGCCAACTTCTGCGAGTCCGGCGAGAAGAACGGCTGCTCCGCGCCCTGCGCGCCCGGCACCGCCTTCGCCTCCATCTCCTCCATCCGCCGCACCACCAGCGACGCCTCCGACCCGCCCCCGGAGACGTACGCGATCGCCGATCCGTCCGGCGCAATCGCCAGCCCCGACTTGGGCGTGTTCGCCAGGGGCGCATGCTCCGGCAACTTGAGCGTCAGCCGCGCCACCACCCGCGTCCGCCCCGGCCCCGACCCGTCCGCAGACGCCGCGCGATACAGCCCGCTCATCGGCTGGCTCAGCACATCCTCGATCTCGATCCGCGCATCGCCGATGTCCCGCAGCCGCCGGCGCGCATCCTTCGTCAGGCACCGCCGCATCAGTTCCCGCAGCCGGTTCGGCGTCGTCACCGGCAGCATCGACCAGTCCGGCTCCTTGTCGATCACCGCCGCGATGCAGTCGCTCGTCGTGTCCCCGTGGAACGCCTTGGTCCCGCTGAGAATCTCGAACAGGATGCACCCGAACGCCCAGATGTCCGTCCGCTTGTCCACCGGCGTCCCGCGCGCCTGCTCCGGCGACATGTACCCCGGCGTCCCCATCACCATCCCGTACTGCGTCAGCGCCGGCCCGCGCCCCCCGGGCCCGAACCCCGTCAGCCGCGTCGTCGCCGACTCCGACACGCTCGGCGCCGACGCCGGCTCATCCTCACCCGCCGCGCCCGTCGCCAGCCCGAAGTCCAGGATCTTGCACAACCCCTCCGGCGTCACGCGCACGTTGTCCGGCTTGAGGTCCCGGTGCACCACGTTCCGCTCGTGCGCCGCCTCGATCCCCTCGCAGATCTGCAGCGCCACCCGCATCGCCTCGTCGATCGCCATCGGGCCGCGCATCAGCACGTCGCTGAGCGTCCGCCCAGGCACATACTCCAGCACCAGCAGCGTCTCCTCGTTCGCCGAGTCGATCGAGTAGATCGCCGCCACGTTCGGATGATTCATCGCCGCCAGCGACCGCGCCTCGCGCTCGAACCGCGCCAGCCGCATCGGGTCCCGCGCAAAGTCCCGCGGCAGCACCTTCACCGCCACCGCCCGATCCAGCCGCGTGTCGCGGCACAGATACACCACGCCCATCCCGCCCCGCCCGAGCTCCCGCTCGATCGGATACGTCCCGATCATCTTCCTCGTGCCCGCGTCCGCCATGCCCCGATCGTACTGCATCCCCCTCTACCCCGCACCCCGTCCCTTGGTCCCTCCGTCCCGCCGTCCCTCCGTCCCTCCGTCCCTCCGCCGCTCCCGCCTTCCCCTTCGTGGCTTCGTGCCTTCGTGGCTTCGTGGCTTTTTCCTTCCCTACGTGCCTTCGTGGCTTCGTGGCTTTTTCCTTCCCTACGTGCCTTCGTGGCTTCGTCGCTTAGTTCCTTCCCCCACCATTCACCGACACCGTCGGCACCACCACCTCCGCCGCGCCCTTCTTCCCCGGCTTGCCCCCCGCCGCTCCCCGCGGCGCCTGCTGGTGCATCTTCCGCGCCCGGTGCGTCGACCAGTCCGTCACCGACAAGTCCGGCGACCCCGCGCCCGCGTGCACCCGCACGATGTCGTACGTGTTGTTCCGCTGCGCCGGCGTGAAACCCGCCCCGCGGATCAGCCGGCACAACACCGCCTCGTCCAGGCAGTACGTCGTCCCCGCGCTCGAGACGACGTTCTCTTCCATCATCACGCTCCCCATGTCGTTCGCGCCGTACGCCAGCGCCACCTGCCCGATGTGCGGCCCCATCGTCACCCACGACGCCCCGATCGAGTACACGTTGTCCAGGAACAACCGGCTCAGCGCCTGCGTCCTCAGGTAATCCGTCGCGCTCGACATCCGCACCCGCCGACCGAAGTGCGGCACGCGCTCGATCACGTCCTCGTTGCTCAGCCCCTCCGGCAGCCGCGCCACCACGTCACCCGGGAACTCCGCCCCCGCCTCCCGGTCCTCCGCCTCCAGGCCCCACTCCTTCACCCTCCCCAGCGGCGTGTTCTCCCGCTGGAACGGCCACGAGATAAACGCCTTGTAGTGCCCCACCGGCTCCCCCGCCTCGCCCGCCGCGATCAGCGCCCGGTCCTGCCACGACCGCACCAGCCCCATGTGGTGCACGCGGTCCGCGTACCCCTCGATGTGCCCGAACATCATCGTCGCGCTCGTGAACATCCCCAGCGTGTGCGCGACGTACATGCACGTCAGCCACGCCTCCGCGTCGCACTTGCCCAGCCCGATCTTCCGCCGCACGTGGTGCGCGAAGATCTCCCCGCCCCCGCCCGGGATCGAGTCCAGCCCCGCCGCACGCAGCCGCGTCATCACGTACCGCAACTTCGCCTCGAGCGTCTCCCCCGGCGGATCGAAGAAGTGCACGAACTCGATGAACTCCGGCGGGCTGAACGCGTGCACGTGGATCTTCGGGTGCTTCGCCTTGATCGTCCGCAGCAGGTCCTCGTACCACTCCAGGGGCAGCGCGGGGTTCATCCCGCCCTGCATGAGGATCTGCGTCCCCCCGATCGCCTCCAGCTCCGCGATCTTCTCCAGGATCGCCGGCGCCTCGAGCGTGTACGCGTCCGCGTCTCCCGCGTCGCGCCGGAACGCGCAGAACGTGCACCGCGCATTGCAAACGTTCGTGTAGTTGATGTTCCGATCGATGATGTACGTTCGCAGGTCGTCGCCGTGCAGCGCCCGCGCCCGCGCATCGGCAAACCGCCCCAGCGTCTGCAGCGGCAACCCGTGAAACGCCTCCAGCGCCTGCGCCGCCGTCAGCCGCGCCGCGCCGTGCGCCACCGCCTCCAACAGACCCTCGTCTGTCCCCGACAGTCGCTCATGCTCCACGCTCGGCCTGTAAATCGCCATGTCGCCCTTCTTGCCTCGCTGCCTTCGTGCCTTCGCCTTCGTGCCTCCCCCTCTCTCCCGCTTGCGGGAGAGATGTCACGCGAAGCGTGACAGAGAGGGCGCCTTCTGTCTTCGGTGGCACAGGCGTCTCGCCT
>CALMQD010000255.1 GCA_937871415.1 uncultured Phycisphaerales bacterium
ATCCGCTTTACGCGTTCACCACTCGTCCCTCGGAATCCAGCGCCGCCTCCCGCACCGACTCGTGCATCGTCGGGTGCGCGTGCGTCGTGCAGATGATCTCTTCCGTCGTCGCCTCGAGTCGCCGCGCCAGGCTCAACTCCGCGATCAGTTCCGTCGCCTGGTCGCCCATGATGTGGGCGCCCAGGATCTCGCCCCGCGGCAGGCCGCGGATGATCTTGCAGAACCCGTCCGTGTGCGCCGCCGCGATCGCCTTGCCCAGCGCGCTGAACGGGTACTTGCCCACCGAGTAGTCCTTGCCCTTCACCATCCCCATCTCGATCAGTTTCTGCTCGGTGAAGCCCACGCTCGCGACCTGCGGCAGGCAGTACGTGCAACCCGGGATCACCGTGTAGTCGATGGGGATCGGCTCGTGGTGCGCCTTGGGGTTCTTCCGCCACGCGATGCGCTCGACGCAGATCGTCGCTTCCTCGCTCGCAACGTGCGCGAGCCACGGCGGGCCTATGACGTCGCCCACGGCGTACACGCCGTCGATGTTCGTCTTGTAGTCGATCGCCTCGTTGCGCGTCACGCCCGGCTTGTAGTCCGTGACGATGTGGTCCTTCTCGATCTTCAGGCCCAGCGACGGGTCGCACAGGCCGTCGGTCCGCCCCTTCACGCCGATGGCCAGGAGCACCCTGTCGGCCTCGAGCGTTTCCTTCTTGCTCTCGTCGGCTTTGCCGTTGGCGAAGGGCGCGATCGTGACCTTCACTCCGTTCGCGGTCTTCTCGACGTTGGTCGTGGTCGTGCTCGTGCGGATGTCGAAGCCGTGCTTCTTGTACAGGCGCGTCATCGCCTCCGACACGTCCTTGTCCTCGACGGGCAGGATGCGGTCCATCATCTCGATGATGGTGACCTGCGTGCCGATCGAGTGGTAGAAGTAGGCGAACTCGATACCGATCGCGCCGGCGCCCACGACGATGAGCTTCTTCGGCTGCTGCTTGTTGAACATCGCTTCGCGCGCGCCCCAGATCTTGTCGCCGTCGAAGCGGGCGAACGGCAGGTCGCGCGCCACCGAACCCGTCGCGACGATCACGTAGTCCGCCGTGAGCGACTGCGTCGTCTTCCCCGGCTGCGCCGGCGCGCTCGTGAGTTCCTCCTGCACCTTGCACTCCTGCAACTCCACGCGGCAGGGGGAAGCGCCGCGCCGCCCGCTCACGAGTTTCGCGTTGGCGACAAAGTGCGTGATCTTGTTCTTCCGCATCAGGAACTCAACGCCCTTGTTGAGTTTCGAGGCCACGTCGCGCGAACGCGTGATCACGCGCTCGAAGTCCACCCCGACCTCGCCGTTGCCCGGCAGTTTCAATCCCCAGAACTTCTGGTCCTCCTGCTTGCGGATCTTCTCGACCAGTTCGGCGTTGGCCAGGAGCGCCTTGGACGGGATGCAGCCCCAGTTCAGGCACACCCCGCCGAGTTTCGCGCGCTCGACGATGGCCACCTTGAACCCCAGCTGCGCCGCCCGAATTGCGCCCACGTACCCCGCAGGCCCGCCGCCGATGACGATCACGTCGAAGTGGGTAGTGCCGCCCGAAGCCGGAGCGGACGTGGCGGGGGGCTGAGAGGCGGGGGGGGGAGGGGGAGGGGGGGTGGCCATGGGGTCGCGGTCCTTGGGGAAAGTGGAACGGCCAACTATAGGAAAAGCGCCGCCGCGATGGGCGGCCCTAGCCCTCTCCGCCTCGATTCCGGACGCCGCAGGGCCCGGTCCGAGAACCCGGAGTTCGGGCGTTGAAACTCGTGTAAACACCGTAAAAACAAAATGTTATAGCGATATCTTCCGAGTATTTGGAGGCCACCCGCTGGACGAAGCGCCTTTCTGGGCGACACTCATGGTGGAGCCGTGTCCGATCGCCCCGTTCGGGGTGCATGGTCGGGGTCTGCCCGGTCACTCACCCGCCGATGGCGAACAGAACCGAGGATGCATCGATGCCCATGATGGGTCTGGCGATCAGTTTGTTCCTGTCGCACGCCGGGGCGCCCGCGGGGGTCGAGCCGGTCAATGCCCACGCGCCCGCCTGCACGCACGCGGACCACGTCTGCGCCGCGGAGCAGTTGGGTTCCGGCGGCATGTTCGACCGCGTCATCGACCGTCTCGCCGCCGAGTCCGCCGACCCGCAGGCAGCGCGCCGGCGCCTCGTCGATTCACTCGTCCGTGCCAACGCCTGCTACGCCCTCGACATCACGGAAACGCAGTTCGAGGCCATCATGCGCCGGACGCTCATGCGTCCCCCCGGCTCGGTCAAGGTCGATGATCGCTTCGTCTCCGACCACGACAACGTCGACCCCAACGAGGCGATCCTCTGGGTCGGCGACCTCGGGCTTCAACCCAAGGAGCGCGGCGAGCGCGCACGACTGACCTACTCCTTTCCCCCCGACGGCATCACCTGGGGCGACATGGACTCGGGCTTCTCGACCGCGCCCAACGCGCTCAACGCGTCCCTGACCGGGCTCTGGGGCGCTTCCGACCTCGACGAGGGGCGCGAGTACATCCGCCAGGCACTGGCCCAGTGGCGCAAGTACGGCGGGCTCACCTACGACGAGGTCGGCGACGACGGGCTCCCCATGGACGACGCCTGGCAGCGCTCCTCCGTCCGCGGCGATATCCGTGTCGGCGGTATCCCTCTCTCCGTCAACGGCGTCCTGGCTTACAACGCCTTCCCGACCATCGGCGGCCTCGGCGTCATCGGCGGCGGCGACATGGTCATCAACACCTCCTACTTCACCACCGCCAACCACTTCGCCGCCTCGGCGAACGACTACCGCTACTTCCGAAACACCGTCACTCACGAACACGGGCACGGGCTGGGCTACATCCACGTCATCCCCTGCACACAGACCAAGATCATGGAGCCGCAGATCACCACCAGCGTCTCCGGACTCACCGTAGACGAGCGTCGCGGCCTGGTCTCGAACTACGGCGACCGCTTCTCCGGCAACTACTCCTTCGCGACCGCCGCGAACCTCGGCAACCTCACCAGCCCGATCCAGCGCTCCGACATCGAGCGCGACCTCGGGCTCAATCCCGTCGGCACGCCCAACAACTCCGACGAGGACTTCTTCTCCTTCACCCTCGGCACGGCCCAGACCGTCACGATCAACGCCGACCCCACCGGCGGCAGTTACACCAACGACCAGCAGTCCACCGGCTGCAACGGCATGAGCGGCACGCCCGTGCCCACGATCAACGCCGACCAGGCCGGCAACCCCGCGCTGTACCTGTACAACTCCTCGCAGGTGCAGATCGCTTCCTCGACCGCCGGCGCCCCGGGCGTCACCGAGACCATCACGCAGAACCTCGCCGCCGGCACGTACTACATCCGCGTCGTGAACGACGGCAACGCCAACCCGCTCGAGACCAGCGCCAACAAACTCGTGCAGCTCTACGACCTCGAGGTGCGTGTCGGCACGGCGCTGGCGTCCCCCTCGGCCGTCGCCGGCCTGAACAAGCGCGTCGCCGCGAACACCAACTG
>CALMQD010000256.1 GCA_937871415.1 uncultured Phycisphaerales bacterium
CTCGCCGAAGAGCCGCCGGAACATGTTGGGGATCTGGAACGCGGAACTGAAGGCCGAGCCGACGACGGTGTCGCCGAAGGTGCGGACGAGCACGATGTCGCGCGCCAGACCCCCGAAGCGGGAGAGGAGCGTGACGCCCGAGACGGCGCGCACGGCCCCGGCGAGCGTGGTCGCGCGGGCGGCGGGTTTGCGGGGCTGTTCGGCGGCGCTGGGAGACGGTGCGCCGGGATCGTCCATGGCCGAGAGGATATCGGGCACCGGCGCCCGCACGGATCAGCGACTGCCCGTGGAGGGCGCTGGGCGCGGCGTCAGCGCACCCAGATGAGCCAGTTCAGCACGAGGACGGGGAGCAGGATGACCATGGCCCAGCCGAGATAGCCGAAGAAGCTCGGCATCTGGACGCCTTCGCCGGAGCCCGTCTGGCGGTCTTTCGCGGCCGCGGCGTCGACGATCGACTTGACCATGAAGTTCGGCCCGTTGCCGATGTAGGTCATCGCGCCGAAGAAGACCGCGCCGAGGGAGATCGCCTCGAGGAGCGTCTGGCCGTGGAAGCGCACGTGGACGGCCTCTGCGCCGTCGCCGGTGTGCACGATGTCGAACGTGCAGCGGATGAAGGTCTCGATGCCTTCGGGGGAGAGGGGGATGTGAAGCACGCCGAGGGCGGCCTGCAGGAAACTGGCGTACGTGGGCGCGTTGTCGAGCAGCGCGGAGAGGCTGCCGGTGGCGAAGTAGAACTGCGTGGGGCTTTCGAGGCCCAGTTTGGACGAGTTGGCTTCGAGGTATCCCAGGGCCGGGGCCATGGTCAGGAAGATGCCGACGAACAGGAAGCCGACTTCCTTGACCGGGTCGAAGGTGAAGCCGTTGGAGTGGCGGATGCTCGGTCGCGAGACGAAGTAGGCCGCGAAGGCCAGGACGACCTGGATCGTGGCGCCCACCGGGAAGCCGACGAGGGGGGATCCGGGGACGAAGCGCTTGATGAGCGGATCGATGAAGACACAGGCGACGATCAGCAGGAGGACGATGAGCGCCGGACGGCCGACGATGAGCGGGCTGCGGTGGCTGGGATCGAAGAGGCGCTCGCGCCCGTCGTGGAGGGACGGCTTGAACGAGTTGGCGTCGTAGACCGCGAACATCACGAGCAGCATGCCGTTGGTGGTGAGCCACATGGGCCACAGATGGGTGAGGGTCCACTCGAAGGGGACGCCCTTGAGGAAACCGAGGTAGAGGGGCGGGTCGCCGATGGGCGTGAGACAGCCGCCGCAGTTGGAGACGATGAAGATGAAGAACAGGACGTGGAGCGGGCGCAGGCGGCCCTCGTTCATGCGGAGGAAGGGGCGGATCAGGAGCATCGATGCGCCGGTGGTGCCGACGATGTTGGCCAGGACCGCGCCGGCGGCGAGCAGGAGGGTGTTGGATCGCGGCGTGCCGCGGGATCGGATGTCGACGAGGATTCCGCCCGAGGCGACGAAGAGCCCGCCGACGAGGGCGATGAAGGCGAAGTACTCGGCGCCGACGTGGAGCATGGTGTGGGCGCCGTAGGAATCGAACGCGACGAGGTAGTAGACGAGCACACCCGAGCCGAGGAAGAAGGCGAAGTCCGGGTAGTGGTGGTGCCAGAAGTGCAGGTTGATGAAGGGCATGACCGCGATGGAGGCCAGCAGCAGCGCGAAGGGGAGGCAGAGAACCAGCGGGATGACCGGGGCGTGGGCGTGCGACGTGCCGTGCGAACCGCCGGCTTCAGGGGCGTGGGCGTCGGGCGATTCGGGCGCATCGGGCGCATCGGGCTGGTCCTCGACCCACGGGCGCGTGGTCTGGTCGGCGAGGCGCTCGAGCATCGTCCCGTCGGGCTCGATCTGCACCACGGCGACGCGGGCGTGGCCGGACGCGGCGTGCGCGGCGTCGGCCGGGGGCTTGGCCTGCGCCGGAAAGACGAACGTGAGCGCCCAGCCGACGAGCGCGCCGAGGATGGCGGCCAGGACCCAGCATTTCGGGCCGTGGAAGCCCTTGTGCGCGGGGGCGTGAGCATGGTCGGGTTCGGGTGCGGCGTGACCGGCGGGCGTGTGTGAAGGGCGCGGCGAGGATGGCGGGTTGCTGGGTGGGGTCATCGGTGAGGGAGATTACACGCGAACGGTCAGCCAGGTGCCGGTGAAGCGGGTTTCAGGAGTCCCGACCGCAGCAGGCCGTACGCGACCACCGATCCGAGCAGCACGCCGGAAAAGTCCGCGGCGAGGTCGTCCCAGGCGGCGGTGCGGCCGAGCGCCGGGATCGCCTGGGTGCCTTCGTCGAGGCAGGCGTAGAGCGCCGCGACGACTGCGCACGCGGCGACGCGCCGTCCGCGGGGCGCGCGCGCGCTGACCCACGCGGCGAGGTTGAGCGCCAGCGTCCAGCCGCCGAAGGCGACGACGTGGATCAGGATGTCGGGACGCTCCATGAGTTCGGACTCGATGCGGAGTCGTGGCCAGTGCGTCGCGATCGCCAGCGCGAGGGCGTAGATCACGAAGCCGGCGCGCCAAAGGATCGAGCCGGGCGCGGGGAGTTTCACGGGGTTTGGCCCCGGAGCCCGGGCTTGCCCGCGGCGCCGGGCGCATCGGTCTGCGCCGAGCGTCCGGACTTCTCGAGTTCCGCGACGGCGGGCTTGATCTCCAGGTCGATCGACGCGATCTCGGCGCGGGCCTGTTCTGCGCCCGAAGTCGCGGCGGCGTCGGGTCGCTTGGCGAGCATGGCGTCCCACTCGCTGACGACACGCTCCGCGAGGGCGCGGTAGTCGGCGGCGCCGGGGCAGTTGGGTGCGTACTGGAAGATCGACTGGCCGAAACTCGGGCACTCGGCGAGTTTGATGTTTCGGCGGATGGGCGGCGGCAGGACGCGGGCGGTCTTCCACGGGGTGTCGCCGGGCTGCGTGCGCGCATCCTCGAAGAACTTCGTGAGGTCGGCGACGACCTCGCGGGCGTGCGTGGTCGACTGGTCGTGCATGCACAGCACGATGCCGGTGACGCGCAGGCGCGGGTTGACCTGGCGGCTCATGAGCGCCACGGTCTCGAGCAGTTTGCCCACGCCCTGGAGCGCCAGGAACTGGGCCTGCATGGGGATGAAGACCTCGCGCGCGGAGGCGAGGGCGTTGAGCGTGAGCACACCCAGCGACGGCGGGCAGTCGAGGATCACGAACTCGAAGCGGTCGCGGACACGGTCGAGCGCACGCCGCAGGCGCGTCGTGCGTTCGCCCACCGGGACGGAGGCGAGCTCGGTCTCGGCCGCGGCGAGGTCGGTCTCCGCCGGCGCCAGCCACAGGTTCGTCGAGATAGGGCGGACGCAGCGCTCGAGGCCGGCGTCGTCCTCGGCGAGCAGGACGTCGTAGGTGCTGCCCGCTGGGCCGCCGGGTTCGGTCGGCTCGGCGGTGTTCGATGGGTCAACGCCCAGGTGCAGCGTCGCGTGGGCCTGCGGGTCGAGGTCGACGAGCAGGACGGAGCGCCCGAGCTGCGCGATCCCCGCGGCGAGGTTCACGGCGGTGGTCGTCTTGCCGACGCCGCCTTTCTGGTTCATCAGCGCGATGACGCGGACGGGGGGGGCTTGGCGGGCGGGGCCGCGCGCTGGCGCGGCGGGGGCCTTGCGGGCGTCGTCCGAGTTATCACCGGTGGGCGGCATGAGGCCGGATCATAGTGCCGCGGCGGGCGACGACCGGTCGCTCGCGGGTGAGGAACGGTCGCTCGCGCCCATTCGAGAGACGGGATTCAGGCGGGCTTGGCCGGAACGGCGGGGTTCGCGGCGGCAGGTGCCGGCGCCGAGGCGGGGACGGTGGTG
>CALMQD010000257.1 GCA_937871415.1 uncultured Phycisphaerales bacterium
GTCGAGGTGGAACGGGATCTCGGGGATGAGGATGACGTCGCTGCCGGACGCAACGCCCGCGTAGAGCGCGATCCAGCCGGCGTTACGCCCCATGACTTCCACGACCATGACCCGATGGTGAGACGCCGCGGTGGTCGTGACGCGATCGATCGCCTGAGTGGCAATATCAACGGCGGAGAGGAAGCCGAAGGTCAGGTCCGAGCCCACGATGTCGTTGTCGATGGTCTTGGGGACGCCGATGATGCGGGCCGCGCGTCCGCCTCGTCCCGCGAACGCGTGCGCACAGGCCATGCTCCCGTCGCCGCCGATGACCACCAGCGCGTCGATGGAGCGGGTCTCGAGCGTGCGGAGGCATCGGTCCGAGACGTCGGCGAATCGGGGTGAGCCGTCCGGTTCCTGACCCACGGCGAACTTGACCGGGTTGGCCTTGTTCGACGTCCCGAGGATGGTCCCCCCCTGGCCCAGGATGTTCGAGACGTTGTCGTGGGAGAGGGGACGGACCCGGTCCTCGATGAGTCCCAGGAACCCGTCTTCGATCCCGAAGACCTCGAGCCCGGCAAAGAGGGCCTCGCGCGTGACCGAGCGGATGACCGCGTTGAGTCCGGGACAGTCGCCGCCCCCGGTGAGAATGCCGATCCGCTGGATGTCTCCCAAGGTGCTCATGGAAAACCCTCATAGGGGTTTGCGGCGGCAACAGCCATCCAGACTAGGACGGCATGCAACCGCGAGCCTCGCTTATGGGGCGACCCCTCGTCAAAAACATGAAACCGACCCTTGACCGGGTGGGAGTTCGATGTAGCCTGAAAATGTCCTGAGGACGTTTTGACGACTGTTCGACGTTCACGGCGGGTGCGTGTTTGCAGGCCCTCGCCACAACCGAGAGAGGAGTTGAGAGATGAAGGTTCGTTGCCCAAGTGGTGTTCACGTGCGCTCTTTGTTCGCCGGGGCGTTCGTTCTGGCGATGGTCGGAGCCGCGGCGCCGGCGAGTGCTGCGTCCGTCGAGATCCGCTGGAGCGGTTTCATCACCGACGTGCAGGGAAGTCGAAACCTGCCGTTCGCGCTGACGCAGTCGGCGCTCAGCATCGGCCAGCCGGTGACCCTCAGCGCGTACTTCGATTCCGACTTGGTCTCCTCTGATCAGGAGCCCGAGCCCGGCGCGGGGATCTACGTCGGCGGTCTCGATCACGTCACGCTCACGATCAACGGTGTCTCGGCGACCGCGACCTCCGACGTCTTCGCCTTCCTCGCGATCTATACCGACGACGGCGGCGGGAACGGACAGATCACGTTCACCGGCCAGTTGCCCCCGGAAACCGATCCGCCCACGCTCGGCTTCTGGACCGTGGACACGGTCGACGGGCTCGCCGGCCTCCCGCTGGGCACGCTCGCGGACGAGAGTTTCCCGACCAGCAACGCGACGTACGGAACGACCCCCTTCAACGGGATCACCTACCAGACGGCAGGTGGCGGCGCGATCTTCGCCTCCGTTGAAACGGTCCAGATCATCGTTCCCGGCCCGGCGAGCGGATCGTTGGTCGCCTTGGCCGGACTTGCGGCCTTGCGTCGGCGCCGCTGAGCCTTTCAGCCGCGGCAGCCTCCAAACAGCCTCCCCCTAACAAGGGCCCCGGCGGTCATGTGACCACGGGGCCCTTTTCCTTGGATGTGGGAACTGTCGCGGGTCAGCCGGATCCATCGATGGACAGGGCGGCGGGCTGGTCGGGAAGGCGACACATGCCGGACCACTCGGCGCGGGCCTTGCGCGTTGCGTGTGCGTAACAGAAGAAGGGCCCGATCCGGGGACCGGACCGATCAGTAGCATGCGCGGGAAAGCGGCCTGCGCGTCCCGGTCAGGTACAACCCCACCGTGCAGGGGGCCAAGGCAGGCTGCGTGCAAGGAGCCCGATGGGCAAGGCGGCACAAGAACCCGGACCCGACGGCGCGAGCGGCGGGGCGAACCCCGGCGCGATCGGCGCGCTGCGCACGCGCCCGCCAGAAGCCGACGCGCAGATGTACCTGCACCCGCAGACCCTCGCGCGCCTGGGAACGCTCGAACTCCGCGCCAAGATGATCGTCGAGGGCGTGATGAGCGGCGCACACAAGTCGCCGTTCCAGGGCTTCAGCGTTGAGTTTGCTCAGCACCGCCCCTACGTCTCGGGCGACGACGTGCGGCACCTGGACTGGAAGGTCTTCGGACGGTCCGACAAGCTCCACCTCAAGCAGTACCAGCAGGAGACGAACCTCGACCTGGTGGTCATGGTGGACGCGTCGGGGTCGATGGATTTCGGCTCGCGCTCGTTCGAGGAGGCCTCCGGGGTCGGGCGAACGACCTCTCCCGACGGGCGCGCTTACTGGTCGAAGTTCGATCACGCGACGGCGATCGGCGCTGCGCTCTCGTACATGGCGCTGCACCAGGGCGACCGAACGGGGCTGGTCGTCTTCGCGGACGAGGTCCGGGCGATGGTCCGGCGGTCGAGCGCGATGGGCTCGTGGCGACAGATTGTCGGCGCACTCTCGACGCACCCGGTGGACCGGCCGACGAGCCTCGGGCGCGTCGTCGACCAGACGCTCGCCAAGATCACGAACCGCTGCCTCATCGCGCTCGTGTCGGACTTGTACGTCGACCCGGACGAGTACCGCTCGGCGCTGGCGCGCCTGCGCCACCGCAGGCACGACCTGATCGTCTTCCACATCGTCGACGAGCAGGAGCGGACGCTGAACCTGAGCGAGACGGCGCCCTTCATCGGTCTCGAGGGCGAGCCCGAGCTGAAGGTCGACCCGCGTGCGATCCGCGCGACCTACCAACGGATCTTCCAGGATCACCTCGACGCGATCGAGCGCATCACGCTCTCCTCGGGGTTCGATTACCAGCTGGTCAACACGCACGACTGGCTCGGACCGCCCATGGCCGCGTTCATGGCCCGCCGAAACGCGCAGATCAAGAGGAGCAAGTTCGGATGAGCAGTCCACACCACGCCCCTGAACACGCGCGGACACCCCGGGCCCGTCGCGCCCGCCTCGTCGGCGCCCTCGCCGTCGCGGGCGCCCTCGCCGGAGCCCTGCTCGGCGGGTGCAACGCGATCCAGACGACCGACGGCACCAAGATCCGGCGGAACATGCCGGTCGAGCGCGTGCCCGGCAAGTTCGGCCCGCCCGACATCGTCGGGCAGCAGACGGGCGAGCAGCGCCGCTACTACTTCCTCGACGAGCCGCCCGCCGACGCCTGGGACGCGGAGGATCTGCGGACCTTCTACTACTACACCGGCCGCGGGTACAAGCTGGTCATCACCGACGGGCGCGTGCGCTCGTCGGAGTCGATCTCGACCGCCGAGTTCGACGAGATCCTGCCTCGCATCCGTGCGCGGCGCGAGCAACGCGGCGAATAAACCGGACGGAGTCGTTCAAGCAGCCATCGACACAAGGGACGGATCCTCGACGTGACGTTCATGCACTGGGGCCTGCTCGCCGGCGGCGCGGCGTGCGTGGCCATCCCCATCCTGATCCACCTGCTCATGCACCGGCGGCGCAAGCCCGTGCGATGGGGCGCGATGCGCTTCCTCGTCGAGGCCTACCGGCGCCAGCGCAAGCGCCTGCTCGTCGAGAAGTGGCTGCTCCTGGCGGTCCGGTGCCTGGCGCTGCTGCTGCTGGCGCTGGCGATCGGCCGCCCGGTGGTCTCTGGGCTCCTCGGCCGCTCGCCCGGCGCGCGGACGGTCTACCTCGTCATCGACAACTCGATCGCGTCGCAGGTCCAGGACGCGTCGTCGGGCTCCAGCGCGCTCGAGCGTCACAAGGCTCGCGCCAAGGACTTCCTTGGCGCACTGTCGGGCGGCGGCGCTGGGCGGAGCGGCGCGGGTTC
>CALMQD010000258.1 GCA_937871415.1 uncultured Phycisphaerales bacterium
GTCGACCCGGGCGCGCCCGCCGCGGGCGCGGTGCTCGTGAACGAGACCCCGCGCTCCGCCGCCGACTCGGCCGCGGAGCGGGGCCTGCGCCCGGGCGATCGCATCGTCTCCGTCAACGGTTCGCCCGTCGAGTCGTTCAACGACATCCAGACGCTGGTCGTGACCTCGCGCCGCGGCAGCGATCTCGAGTTCGTCGTGGAGCGCACCGGCGCCGAGGGAGAAGCCCCCGCCACGCTCACGTACCGCATCGAGGCGCACGAGGACCCGTCTTCTCGCCTGCTGCAGGTCGGCCTGTCGCCGATGATGTCACAGAAGCTCCAGGAGGCTCGGAACGACGAACAGCGAGAGATCTTCCGGAGACTGCTGAAGATCCGTGGCGCGCCGGCGGACATCGAGCCGGGCTCGACGCTGGTCGCCGTGAACGGGCGGCCCGCGTCGACGGTCTACGCCCTGGACGAAGCCGCGCGGTCGAGCGCTGGCAGCCCGCTGAAGGCTGAGTTCCGGACGCCCGCAGGGGCAACGGCCCGTTTCGACATCCCGGTGCGTGCCGGCCTGCAGACCGCGCTGGTCGATCGTTCGAACCCGGGCGCTTCGGGCGTGCTGGTGTCGGTTGAGCACCTGCTCGGCGCCGCGCCGGTCATGGTGGTTGCCGATGTCTCCAAGGACGCCGAGGCGAGCGGGCTCAAGGCCGGCGACGTGGTCGCCCGAATGGCCGACACCGACTGGCCGACGACGGCCGCGGGCGTTTCGGTCGTGCGGGCCAACAAGGACAGAACGATCTCCGTCGTCGTGATGCGCAGGAGCGGCGACGCGTGGGAACGCGTCGAACTCCCGAGCGTGAAGGTCCAGAAGTCCGGGCAGATCGGCATCAACCTCGGCGACTCGGCGGAGGTCGGGAACTGGGTCGGCGCCTGGCCCAGCGGCGAGATCCACGTCGACGATCGCGACCCCGCTGGGGAGCAGACCCGGGCCGCGCCGCTGCGCGATCTGCTGCAGCCCGGTACACGGATCGTCTCCGTGAACGGCGAGCCGACGCCGACGCTCCGAGACGTGCGCGAGGCTCTGCGGCGCGCCGCCGAATCAACGAACACGCCGCCGGCGACGGCCGTGCTGATGGTCCAATCGCCGCCGACGGCAGCGCAGCGAGAAACGGGCGCTACGCCCGCGACGGAGACCGTGAAACTCAACCTCACGCCGCCTCGGGCCGCGGCGCTCGCGCAACTCTCGTGGTCTCCATCGCTGGATCCGAACTTCTTTCAGCCCGAACTCGTCGAACTCCGGGAGTCGAACCCGCTGGCCGCGATCGTCCGCGGCGTGCACGAGACGCACGGCGTCATGATGATGACCTACACGACCTTCCTGCGCCTGTTCCAGGGCAGCATCAAGGTCGAGCACCTCAAGGGACCGGTGGGTATCGCCCACATCGGCACGCAGCTCGCAAGCCGCGGCTTTGTGTGGCTGATGTTCTTCCTCGGGCTCATCAGCGTGAACCTTGCGGTCGTCAACTTCCTGCCGATCCCCGTGACCGACGGGGGTCACTTCCTGTTCCTGCTCTACGAGCAGATCGCCGGGCGCCCGCCGCCGGTCGCGGTTCAGAACGCGGCGATGATGGCCGGCATGGTCCTGCTCGGTGTCGTGTTCATCTTCGTGTTCGTCAACGACATCATCAACCTGACGAAATGAGCGAGCGGTCCGCGGCTGGTCCGATCACCCCCACCACACGCGGGCCCAGAGCGCGATGTTGATCATCGGCCAGGCGAGGTGCCACGCGTTGCGGGGCGATTGGGCGACCAGCGAGATCGCGCCGGGGGCGAAGACCTCTCTTGCAAATGCGGAGTCTACGAGGACCGACGCCGCGTCCTGCATCCACTCCTGGAACGGCAGCGGGAAACTCGCCTTGGGCCGGTCGATGATCTCGTCCGGGAGCAAACCGCGGTAGGCATCGCGGAGTGCGATCTTGGTGCGGCCGCTCTCTCCCGGCGATGCGCCGAGCTCGTACTTGAACCTCATCGGGATCGCGTCGGCCATGAGCGCGACGCGGGCGTCCGCCATCGGCGTGCGCCCCTCGACGCCTTCGAGCATCGACGCGGTGTCGAGGCGCCCGAGCAGACCGGTCAGGTTGACGCGCCGCGTGAACCGCAGGTGCAGCTCCAGCGCTTCCGCCGCGCCCGTGCGTCCCGCGCTCGCCGCGACGCGTTCGAACGCCTCGACGTACTCGGCGTGCAGCGCGGCGTCCTGCTCGAGCGCCCGCCATACCTCCGGTTTGAAGACCTCGGCCTTGTGCGCCGGCGCGACCCACGCGTTCGAGACCAGTTGGAACACGCCGCGTTCGACGTCGGAACGGGCGCCCTGCCGCTCGAACTCCGCGGCCTGGCGCATCGGGAGCTCGTACCCGCCGAAGAGCTCGTCCGCGCCCTCTCCCGAGAGCGCAACGACATGCCCGTCCGATCGCAGGCGGCGGGACACCTCGTTGATCGCCACCTCGTTGGGCGTCGAGAGTGGAACGCCGAGATGCTCCACCATCTCGCGCCAGCGGTGCTCGAACATTTCCCGCGTCACCGGGCACTGCGTGTGCGCCGTGCCGAGGGCCGCGCTCATGCGCCTCGCCCAGCCCAGGTCGGTCCCGTCCGTGCCGTCGTCAAAGCCCGAAGCGTACGTGCGAAGCGGTCCGGCGCCGCCAGACCGAGCCCGGGCGGCCTCGAGGGCGATGATCGAGGAATCCAGCCCGCCCGAGAGCAGCACGCAGGTCGGACGATCGGCCCGCAGGTGACGGCCGACCGAATCGGCCAGCACGCGCCGGGTGGCTTCGAGGTCGAGCGACCGGCCCCGGAGCACGTCCTCGGTCGCTCCGCACCCCCACTGGTTCCTCGCGTCGTGCAGCCGCGCCGTCCAGTCTCGCACTTCCACACCGAACGCGCCCGGGGTTCGAAGGTCGATGACCGCCATCTCGCCCGGGCGGAGCGTGCGCACGCCGGAAAACAACGTGCGCTCTCCGAGTGTTGTTCGGATCGTCGTGAGGTAGGAGGAGACGGTGACCAGGTCCGGGCGCGCGCGGGTGCGGGGATGCGCCAGGATCGCCCGCACCTCCGACGCGAACACCAGTTCGCTCGCCCGCCCGGCTTCGTCGTCGATCACGCTGTAGTACAACGGCTTGATGCCCAGGGAATCGCGGGCGATCACCAGCCGCTGAGCCGCTGAATCCAGGAACCCCAGGGCGAACATGCCCCGCATGGTCGCCAGCGCATCGGCGATTGCTTCGGTCCACGCATCGGCGTCGCCGGGGCTGCACCGTTGTGCGCGCGCCGCGGCCTGCGACAGCAGGGCGAGCACTGTCTCCGTGTCGCTCTGCGTGACGAAGCGACCCGGGGCGCCCTGGCCTGCGCGGGTGCCGCAACCCGACCAGCCCTCTTGCGCGGCGTGCGACCGTAACTCGGCGTCGTTGTACAGCTCGCCGTTATAAACGACCGCGGCGGCAACGCTGCCTTGCCGGTCGTGCGCGAGCATCGGCTGCGAGGCCTCCGCGGTCAGGTCGACGACCGCGAGGCGGCGGTGTGCGAGCGCAACGTGGCCCTGCTCGCTGCGCCACAGCCCGGCGCCGTCGGGCCCGCGGTGCGCAAGCGTGTCGCGCATCGCAACGAGCTGCGCATCGGTGAGTTCGACGCGCAGGGGCCTTGGCCGCGCGATGCCGAGAATGCCGCACATACGCTTTAGATCGGCGGCCCGCGGTGATTCTCGCCATCATTCCTGTTGTTCGCGAAGTTCCCAGGACCATCGCGTGTCCGCGGCGTCCGCACCGCCCCGGGCCGCGGGCGTGCCGGGGCGAGGGGCCGCGCGCGTCGCGACCCATGCGATGCTCGGGCCCACCCCGCTCTCTCCGGCGGGCCGGCGCACGTCCGCCTCCACTCGCACTCTCAACCGACCCGGCTCGTCGATTTCGATCCACCCTGCCCCGGACGCGATACGGGTGACGCGCCCTCGTGCCGAGCCGTCCTCTCCGACGGGAAGGACGCCCTCGAAGTTCAGATACATGCGGCGATGGTCCGGCAGGCGCTCGGCCCGGCGCACCCGACCGTCGCCGCGACGCGGATCGAACAGACGCCCACCGGCGCCGTCCGCGCCCTCGACCCGCAGGCTCAGCAGCACGCGGCTATCGGGATGGGTGTGCGTCGGTTCCCGCCCACCGCTTCCAGTGCCCGTCCTTTGCGCACCGATTGCGCCGGCCTCTCGCTCGATCAGCCAGTCGAGGTGCCACGAACCGTCCGGCATGTCGTGCCTCAGCAGCACCCATTCACCCATGACGGACTCTAGAACCGCGGCGTTCAGCCAGTGCGTCCGAGCGCCGACTACACTCCTGCCGCGGCGGTTCAAGGCCGCATCCAAGGAAGCAACGCATGCCCGTCGCCGATACCTCACCCCGTCTGGTTCGTGCCGCCCGCCGCTGCGTCACAGCGCTCGCGCTGGGCGCGGCCATTCTGTCCTCCGCCGGCTGTCAGCGCTCGCTGACGGCGGTGCGCGAGTCCGGCGAGCGGGCGTACCGAGAGGGCAACTACACCCTCGCCCGTTCCGAGTTCGAGGAGTACCTCGGACGCAGCCCCGGCAACCCGTTCGTCACGCACATGCTGGGCAAGACGTACATCCAGACGGGTCAGACCTCGGACGCCCGCGAGCGTCTGCTCGTCGCGTACTCCATGCGTCCCGAGGACGACGAGATCTTCGAATCGCTCTGCGACGGCCTGCTCGCCGATCACAAGTATGAGGAACTCAACCGCGTGCTGCGTCAGCGCACGATCGATCGCGGACGGATGAAGGACTACATGCTCCTGGCCCACTACGCCCAGCTCACCGGCGACGATGACGAGGCGCAGCGGGCGCTGCTCACCGCCGCACGCGTGGATCGCGGCATGTCGATCGAGCCGCAGCTCGAGCTCGCCAAACTGTACATGAAGGCCGGCGACCGCACCCGTGCTGTCGATCGCCTCCGTGCCGCGTACTTCATCGATCCGAAGAACGGCGAGGTCGCCCAGCTCGCGGCCAGCCTGGGCGAGGTCGTCGGCCCGTCGTTCGGCAGCGTGCCCGAAGAGCGCTGAGCCCACCCAAACCCCGAAACTCTTGGGACGGATCACACCGCCCTCGGCGAGCCGCCGAGGGTTTTTCATGCCCATCGGGCCGATTGGGATCGGCGAATTTGACGACCCGGCGGCTGTCTTCTACGCTTTATCCGGATAAACGGATGAAGCGAACTGCCCCGCAACAACCCGTCACCGAGCGGCTCCTGGCCTTGGCCGAGCCGATTCGTTTGCGTGTGCTGCGTCTGCTGGAACGGGAGGAACTCTCGGTCGGCGAGGTTGCCCGGGTTGTCCAGCTTCCCCAGAGCACCATCAGCCGCCATCTCAAGACCCTGGCGGACGGCGGGTGGATCGTCAAGCGGGCGGAGGGCACCGCGACGCTCTACCGCCTTATTCTCGACGAACTCCCGGAGTCGTCCCGCTCGCTATGGCTGACGGTCCGGGAACAACTCGCCGTCGACGCCGCCAACCCCGCCGAACTGGCGGAAGACCTGCGGCGCCTGGCCGGCGTGATTGCCGAGCGGCGAGAGGACTCTCAGGCGTTCTTCGGGCGCGTCGCGGGGCAGTGGGACGACCTGCGGGCCGAACTCTTCGGGCGCCACTTCACGGCCCTCTCGCTGCTGCACCTGCTCCCGCCCGCGTGGACCGTCGCCGATCTGGGTTGCGGCACGGGCAACATCGCCGAACTGCTCTGCCCGGTGGTTGCCCGCGTGATCGCGATCGACCAGTCCGACGCCATGCTCGCGGCGGCGCGCAAGCGTCTGGGGAGCGTGCCCAACGTCGAATGGAAACAGGGCTCGCTCCTGGACCTGCCGATCGCTTCGGGCTCGGTGGACGCCGCGGCTTGCGTGCTCGTGCTGCACCACATCGATGAGCCCGCGCTGGCGCTCCGCGAGATGGCCCGCATCCTCCGCCCCGGAGGACTGGCCCTGGTCGTCGACATGCTCGAGCACGACCGCTCGACCTACCGACACACGATGGGGCACAAGCACCTGGGCTTCGGCGAGCGGTCGTTCGTGTCGATGATGCAGCAAGCGGGGCTTTTGGGGGTCCGATATCGCCCGCTGCCGCCCGACCCGGACGGGCGCGGCCCCGGGCTGTTCACCTGCGTCGCCTCGAAACCACCGGAAACCAAGCGCTGATCACGGGCGAATGCCCGAAGCCGGAAACCGCACCTCACGAACGCGCCCCACGGGCGCAGCAGATCAAACCGAAGGAGAAGCCAGTGCCGACCATGTCCACGAAGCAGCCCCGCAAGAACAACGCGTCCAGCAAGGGCCACCACAGCGCCGGTCCGATCGACCACCGCGTCAAGGACCTGAGCCAGTGCGAACTGGGACGCAAGGAGATCCGCCTCGCCGAGCACGAGATGCCCGGCCTGATGGCGCTCCGCGACCGCTACAAGGGCAAGAAGCCGCTGGCGGGCGCGCGGATCGCAGGCTCTTTGCACATGACCGTGCAGACGGCGGTGCTCATCGAAACGCTCGTCGAGCTCGGCGCTCAGGTGCGCTGGGCCTCGTGCAACATCTTCTCGACGCAGGACCACGCCGCGGCGGCGGTCGTCGTCGGCAAGGACGGCACGCCCGACGACCTGCGCGGCACGCCCGTCTTCGCCTGGAAGGGCGAGACGCTGGAGGAGTACTGGTGGTGCACCGACCAGATCTTCAAGTTCCCCGGGGGCCAGGGCCCGAACCTGCTGCTCGATGACGGGGGCGACGCGACGCTGCTGGTCCACAAGGGCGCCGAGTTCGAGAAAGCCGGCAAAGTCCCGGCGTTCAACGCCAAGAACGACCCCGAGGAATGGGGCGTCATCCTCGACCTGCTGCGCACGTCGCTCAAGTCGCGCCCCGGCTACTTCACCAAGGTGCTCGCGGGCATCAAGGGCGTGAGCGAAGAGACGACCACGGGCGTCAAGCGCCTGTACCAGATGTCGAAGGACGGGCAGCTGGCGTTCCCGGCGATCAACGTCAACGACAGCGCGACCAAGAGCAAGTTTGACAACCTGTACGGCTGCCGCCACTCGCTGGTCGACGGCCTGAACCGCGCGACCGACGTCATGCTCAGCGCGAAGGTCGCGGTGGTGCTGGGTTACGGCGACGTGGGCAAGGGCTGCTGCCAGGCGCTGCGAGGGCAGGGCTGCCGCGTCGTGGTGACCGAGATCGACCCCATCAACGCGCTGCAGGCCGCGATGGAGGGCTACGAGGTCACGGTGCTCGAAGACCACCTGGAGACGGCGGACATTTTCATCACCGCGACGGGCAACAAGAACGTCATCACGCTCGACCACATGCGGAAGATGAAGGACAAGGCGATCGTCGCGAATATCGGGCACTTCGATAACGAGATCGACATGGCAGGGCTGTACGCCGCGGAGCGTGCCGGCACCGTCGCCCGCGTGAACATCAAGGCCCAGTACGACGAGTTCGTCTTCAAGAAGTCGGGCAAGAGCGTGCTGGTGCTGGCCGAGGGCCGCCTGATGAACCTCGGCTGCGCGACCGGCCACCCCAGTTTCGTGATGAGTTCATCGTTCACGAACCAGACGATCGCGCAGCTCGACCTGTGGCTCAACGCCCAGGGCAAGCCGACGCTCTCGGGCATCAAGTACCAGAAGGGCGAGGTGTACACGCTGCCCAAGAAACTCGACGAGGAGGTGGCACGGCTGCACCTGGACAAGCTCGGCGTGCGACTGACGCGTCTGACCAAGGAGCAGTCGGACTACATCGGCATCAACCCGGACGGGCCGTACAAGCCGGACCACTATCGGTATTGATCGCCGGGAAAGGCCGGCTGTGAAGACCGGATTGAATCACTTCAAGCCCTGGACAACCGTCCAGGGCTTGTTTACATTAGCGCACTCACACCGGAGTCCATTATGCGCTTCGCGTTACTTCTTGCATTCATCACCTCGATCGGTGTTCAGGCTGCCTTCGTCCGGGGGATCACTGCGGACAAGCCGAAACCGACTACCGAGCAAGCGGCGCAACCGGCGGGTTCCGACGAGACTGAATGCAAACGAGTGCTAACCGAGGGTCTCTGGGCACTGATCGAAGGCGATGAACGCGCGCTGTCTTGCTACACGCTGTCGGATTCTCAGCGCGAACACATGCAACTATTTCTGCGCCTTTCCCGCGCGTCGTTCGCACTCGACAGGGCGTGGTGGGGCAAAGGCGGCACACTTCAGCAGTACGAGTCTTCACTCGATGACATTCGGAAGACTCAGCGAGCGGACATCGAGGCGGCAAAGATACAGATTGAGGGCGATAAGGCGACCGCGACTCTCGAGTCCAAAGACTCAGACTCTCCGACGGGGACGTCCACAGTCAAGCACTCGTTGCGCAAAATCGACGGGCGCTGGTTGATCGAAGTCGGTAACAAACTCGATCTCAATCCGTACACCGAGCTGATGATGCGACAGCGACTCGAAGCTCTCGAGCGCGTTCTAGCCAAGGTCCAGAGAGACGAGTTGAAGCCCCGCGGCTCGCCCAACACCGCGGTAACAATGGAGATGGCCCTATTGCAAGTCGAAGCAATGGGCAAGAACCCCACCGCAAAGCCCGCTGCAGCCGAACAAGACCTCGGACCGACAAAGGCCTCGTAAGACGATCCGCTGGCAAAAGGAGAATCTCGCCGGATCATCGCTTCGGGTCGTGTTCGGGACATCGCGATCAACCATGACGAGACCATCTTGGTCTCCGGTGCAGGATTTACTTCCGAACCAGTTGTTGTGTGGGATATCGCGACGGGCACACGACTGCGCACGCTTTC
>CALMQD010000259.1 GCA_937871415.1 uncultured Phycisphaerales bacterium
CGGAACCGATCGGTCGACGCGCGCTCACTCGGGCGAACCCGGCGCCTCGTGCGCCTCGACAAACCACAGGCTCTTGTCGACGCCGCGGCTCACCGAAGTGAACAGATCCGCCGAGTCCGCGTCGCCCGCGCGGTCGCACTGGTCGATCGCCTGGCGTACGAGTTTCCCGTACGCCGCGAGCGCCGTCGCGACCGCCCGCACATGGTCGCGGCTGCGCACCGCGGCCAGGGGGTACGGCGGCAGCGCCGAGCGCGCCCCCACCAGCGCCGGAGCCCCCAGCGCGTGCCCCCCGAGCGTCTGGATCCGCTCCGCGATCTCGTCGGCGTACCCGTCGACCTCCCCCGCGATGCGGTCGAACAACTCGTGCAGCGCGATGAAGTTCTCCCCCTGCACCGTCCAGTGCGCCTGCTTGATCTGCGCGTACAGGTCGAGGCTGTCCAGCAGCCGCGCCTGGAGCACTTCGCAGACGCGGTTCCGCACACGGGGCGGCAGGTCGATCCGGGTCGCCCGGGCCGGCACCGAGACGTTCAGCCCGCCGCTCCCGGTCACCGCACGACGATTGGACTTGGCCATGGACATCTCCCGTGGGTTCAAGGACGAGATGAATGGACGTTGGTCATCTATAGCGCCCGCCCAAGGGCCCGGCGCAACCCGCCATCAAGATGAAAAGTCCCCAAAGAACAAGCCCCGGACGCGTGGTCCGGGGCTTTGACGGGAAGTGGAGGCGATGAGACTCGAACTCACGACCTCTTCCATGCCATGGAAGCGCTCTACCAAAACTGAGCTACGCCCCCGTCAGGGTTAGACAAGTCTAGATCGGCTCAGGACGGGGTTCAATACACCCGCCGTCGCGGCAATATGGGGAGTTTTCCCGTTACTCCCGCCCCGCGGACCCTCACCCGCCGCTCCCGCCCCCCACAACCGCCTCCACAGCCTTCCGCACGCGCTCGACGCTGATTTTCTCGATCGCGCAGCGATCCGGGTGGTCGTCCGCCAGCATCTCCGGCGGCAGGTCCGGGTCGGCCACGACATGCACAAACGGGTGCTGCCCCGGCGGCAGCGTCGTCCACCTCGGATCGGTCGGCCCGAAGAGTGTCACCGTCGGCACGCCGAACGCCGCCGCGATGTGCCGCGGCCCGGTGTCGTTGGTGATCAGCACCCGGCAACGGCTCCGCGAGCCCTCGCGCTCGCTGAGAATGGCCTTGAGCGCTCCGAGCGTCACGCCGCACGCCGTCAGCGACACCGCGTGCTGCCCGGTTGCTCGTTCCTGCCCACTTCTCCCACGTCCGCCGTCGCGCGCGACTTCTTCGTTCACCGCCCGCGTGACGTTCTCCACTAGTTCACGTTCGTCGGGCGAGCCCGTCACGAGCACTCTCAACCCGCGCTCTCGCGCCAGTTCCGCGCCGATCGCGCCGAACCGCTCCACGGGCCAGCGCTTCGCCGGGTTGTTGGCCCCCGGGTTGATCAGCGCAAACACCTCGCCCGCGCCGACACCCGCACGCGCCAACACCTCCGCCCCGAGCGTCCGCTGCGCGGGGGTCACGCCGAGCGTCATCCGCGGCTCGTCACCGTCGCCCTGCGCGCTCGATTCATTACGCCCCGACAGGAACGACCGGGCCGCGCGGAGGTAGTACTCCACCGCCGGCTCGGGCGCGAATCGGTCTCGCCCCAGGCGCGACAGCCACCCCGCACCCCCCCCACCCCCGCTCCCGCCTCCCTCGCCCACCGCGACCTCCGTCGCGCTTCGCAGCCGCGGCGTCAGCCGTTGCGTCAACAAGAGCCCCCGCCCGTCGCGGTCGTACCCGACGCGCCTGGGAATGAACGCCAGACGCGTGATCAGCGCCGTCGAGAACGAGTTGGTCAGCAGCAACGCCGCGTCGTACCGCCGCGGCCGGATGCGCGACGCCACCACTTTCGGCCCCATCACGCCCTTGGATCGCTCGACATGAAACTCGTCTACGAGAGGCGAACCGTCGGCGAGTGCCGAGCCCGCGAGCAGTTCGTCCAGCCCCGGTCGCACCAGCGCGCCGATGAACGACGCCCGCAGATGCCGCCTCAGAAGCGCCAGCGCCGGCGTCGCCATGACCACGTCGCCCACCCAACTCGGCATCACCACCAGAAGGCGCAGGGGCTTGGCGGGCGCGCTCGCACCGCCGCGTTCAGAGCCGAGTTCTCCGGGTCCAGCGCCGGATTGTCCCGCTTCGTTCGTCACCAACCAAGGTTACGTTCGTCCGCTCGGCCGGGCAGGCGAGGGTTCGGCCCGTTCACCAGCCGATTCCATCCTCCGCATGAGCCGTCCTCGCGCACGTGGAGAAGTGCCGAACCCCGACGGACGACGCTCAACCCCTCGGCCGCAGTTCCAGCCACGCCGAACTCGCCTGGCGGTGTTCGTTCATCGCCTGGTCGAACTGCCGGGCGTCCAGTTTCACGCCCGGCGGCAGGTCGGCGGCGGTGCGCTGGCGCGGCGCGTACTTCGTCAGTGTGTGCGTCTGCGCGAACCGTTCCATCACACGCTGCGACACCCCGGGCACGAACATGTCGTGCACCTCGACGAGCAGGTAGGCGTTCTTCAGCGCCGGGCTCCGGGCCGGGTCCATGAGCACGTCCTCGTAGCCTTCGCAGTCGCTGAAGATCGCCGCACGCTTCACGCGTGAAACCTCGGTCTGCAGTTCCTCGCTCGTGCACGCCGCCCGCACCTCCACGCGTCCCGACAGCCCGTTGACGGCCGCGACGCGACGCGTCACCGCCCGCGCATACGAACTGATGTCGTACCCGATCACGCGCGCATTCGCGCAGCGCCTGGCGAACCCCACCGCGTAGTACCCCGTCGCCGTGCCGATGTCGATGACCAGTTCCGGGTCAAAGGCGATCATGTTCTCGATCGCCGGGTGCAGTTCGAGTTCGTACGTCCCCAGCAGTTCGTCCGCCAGGTTCGTCGCCGCGACCGTCGTCACGTACTTCATGCCCCTGAACGGGCCCGACATCACCTCGCCGCGGCTGCCGATCGCCTCCAGCAGCGCCTTCTCCTCGACGTGGCGCTGCTGCGGAAAGTACTGCTTGCGCAGGCGATTGATCTCGTACGCCATGCGTCCGGGCATCACACGCGAGAGTTTGGCTGCCAGGCTCACCTTGGGCTCCTGTGTCGGCTCGACGGGCGCGATCGACCGCGCCGGGCATGATCGTACATCGCCAGATCGTCGAATCGGCCCGCGGCCGGTTTCCCTTGAGCACCGGATTGTGGGTACGCCCCTCCCCGGCGGCACAACCGACGCCCGCCGCGCTCCCGCCCTTCTCCGTCGCCGGCCAATCCCGCCGCACCGGCTCAGCGCAGCCGGTTCTGCCCGTCGATCATGACCTCGCCGCGTCGGGCCAACTGCCGGATGCCCTCGTACACCGCGGCACAAACCGCCGTCGCCAGGTTCAGCGACCGCTCCCCCGGCGCCATCGGGAAGCCCACGCACCGCTCGGGGAAGCGCCGCAGGAGTTCATCCGGCAGGCCCCGCGTTTCCTTCCCGAAGACCAGCGCATCGCCCTTGTGAAACTCGGCGTCGTAGACCGATCGGCTCGCCTTGGTCGTGAACAGCCACACGCGCGCCGGCGCTCCCGCGGGCTCGATCGCTCGCAGGCACTCGTCGAACGAGTCGTGCTCGCGCGGCTTGAGGCGAGGCCAGTAGTCCAGCCCCGCCCGGCGGCACGCCTTCTCCGACGTGTCGAACCCCAGCGGCCTGACCAGGTGCAGCGCACACCCGGCAGCGATGCACGTCCGCCCGATGTTCCCCGTGTTGTTCGGGATCTCCGGCTCGTGCAGGATCACGTGAAACAACGGCGCGACCACGCCCAACCCGACGCCCCCGTCCGAGTCGTTGGGCCCGCGATCGCTCACTTCTTGGCTTCGGCTTCGGCCGCCTTGCGCGCCGCCACGCCCGGATCGGCCCGCACCACGGCGCCCACCGCGGCGGACAGCTTGCCGATCTCGCCCGGGTGTCCCTGCCAGCGCACCACGCCGTCGGTCGACAGCACGATCGCGTGCGGGATGCCGCGGATCTGCAGGGCGTTGTTCACCGTCCCCTTCGGGTCGATCGCCTGCGGGTAGGAGTGCTTGTTCTTCGCCAGGAATCCCTCGACCACCGACCGCTTCTCATCGGAGATGCCGATGACGACCACGTCGTCGGCGAACTGCTTGGAGAGCTTGTCGAGGCCGGGCATCGCGGCGCGGCACGGCGGGCACCACGTCGCCCAGAAGTCGATCACCACGACCTTCCCCGCGACGTCGGGCTTGGGTGTGATGAACGTCTCCGAGCCCAGTTCGGCCGGCAGTTTCTTGCCCTGGAAGTCGCCGGCGGAGAGGTTCGTCTTGTTCGCCGCGGGCCATCGCGCCCCGGCGTACGCGCTCGCCTCGGGGAGCGTGAAGCTGACGCCCGAGGCGGTGGTGGTCCCGCCGATCTTGACCCCGCTCCCGTCGCCGCCCGCGCCGGCGCTAGCCGGCTCGCCCCCCGATTCGTCGCCGCCCGCGCCCTGCTCGGCGCCCATCTCGGGCTTGGCGCTCTGCGCCTGCTCGACGGTCTCGCTCAGCAGCCTGTCGACCGCGGCGCCCAGCGAGTTGGTCGTGATGTCCGCGTACCGCATATTGCCCGCGCGATCCACGATGTAGATGTCCGGGTCGACGTCCACCTCGACCGCCTTGCGGAAGGCGTTGCCCTTGTCCATCGCCACCGGGAACTTGATCCCCTGGTTCTTGAGGACCTCCGGCGCCCGGTCGAAGCCCTGCTGGTCGTGCACACCGACGACCACCAGCCCCTTGTCGGCGTTCTTCTCGAACAGCGCCTGCGCGTCCTTGAGCGCGCTGTGGCTCGTGCGGTACCACGACGACCAGGTCACGAAGACCACGACCTTGCCTTTCATCGCGTCCGCGGAGAGCGCAGGCCCCGACCAGCCCGTCAGGTTCTGCAGCAGCGACACGTCGAAGGGCTTGCCCTGCATCGCGTCCAGCCGTGTCCGGCGCTCGGCCTTGCCCTCGAAGCGGACCTTCGGGCCGGCGTCGTCGGCGCGGGCCCCGTTCGCCGGCAAACCGCAAAGGCACGCGACCAGGAGCGAACCGGTGAAAAGCGTGGAACAACGCATGGTCAATCCTCCGACGAGGGCAACTGCTAACGAAACTCCGACACGCCTCCGGGGGCGCTCACGATCGGGCCTCACTTCTTGCCGAGCTTGGCGTCCTCGGCCTTGCGCCGCGCCTGCACGCCCGGGTCGACCCGGATCAGCTCGTCCATCTGCGTCTTGAACTGCCCCTCCGCCGGGTGCCCGATCCAGCGGACCGTGCCGTCGGTCGAGAGGATCAGGCAGACCGCGGCGTCCTCCCAGCTCGTCCCGTAGATTTCGAGATTCTTGAGTTTCTCCGCCGTCAGGCCGTTGAGATTCTCCATGATCGGGTGGTTCATGTTGCGCGTCCGGAGAATCTCCGACACCAGCGGGCCGTTGCGCTCGACCAGTTTCGCGGCGTCCTCGGCGTTGATCCCGAAGGCCTCGATGCCGAACTTCGCCGTGACGCAGACCATCGCCGCGTCGCGCTTGTAGAGCTCCTGCAGGTTGTTCATCGTCGGCAGGATGTTGAGCGTCGAACGCCGCTTCGGATCGACGAAGTACAGAACCGTGAGCTTGCCCTTGGTCTGCGGGAAGAACGGCTTGTAGTTCGACTCCTCCTCGGGGATATGGATCGACGGCGGCTCGTGGATCAGTTTGTCGCTGAACTTGTCGAACTCGTACTTGCCCTCGCCCTTCACGCGATAAGGCCACTTGACCTTCTCGTACGCTTCCTTCTCCGGCAACTCGAACTCCACCGACACCGTCTGGCCCGGCGCCAGGCCCGTCACGTTGCGCGTCCGGAGCGCATCGGCCTTGGCCTTCGCCGCCGCCGCGGCGACTTCCTGCGGCTTGTTCTGCGCCTGCTCCTGCGTCTCCGTCACAACCTCGCGCACCGCCTCGTCCACCGAGCCGGTCTCAATGTCGACGTACCGCAGGTGCCCGGCGCGATCGATCACGACGAAGTCGGGGTCCTGGTCCAGCAGCAGCGCATCGCGGAACTCACCCTTGGGGTCGTTGGCGTACGGGAACTTGATCCCCAGGCGCTCGGCGTTGGCCTTGGCCTGGTCGAACCCCCGCGCGTTGTGCACGCCCACCACGACCAGCCCCTGCCCCGCGTACTTGTCCGCCGCGCTCTGCGCGATCCGCGCGGCCGAGTCGCCCGCCCGGTACCAGCCGGACCACGTCATCACCAGCACCGGCTTGCCGCTCATCTGCTCGGGCGTCACGCCCTTGCCGTCGCTCCAGTCACTCACCTTGGACCACAACCCCGAAGGCGGGTCCTTCAACTGCATCTCGTCCTGACGGGCACGCCGGGGAGTCCCGGGGGATTCCATCTTCACGTCCGCGAGGCCCGACGCCGCGAGCACGGCGATCGCCACGACCGGGGCGCACAGCAACTTGAACTTCGGCATCGACAGATTCCTTTTGCGCTGAGAACCACGAGGAACGGTTGGCCCGTGTGAACGCATCGAGGCGGCCGGCGCGGGAGTCATGAGTGTATGGAATATGGCCGCCCCGCCGAGGAGGTCACAACTTCTTTGTTTCTACCGGATAAGACGTGCACGGACGCAGACCGGTTCCAGCGGGAAACCGGGGAGGTCCCGCCCCCCCCGAGTGTCACACCCCCTCGAATCCCGCTTCACCGGGACGGGTCGATCTCGATCAGGTGCGGCAACGCCGCCGGGTCCCGCAGCGCGAGCAGCGCGCTGGGCGCCTGCTCCAGCCGGCACCTGGTCCCCGACGCCGGGCACAGGCCCGCGATATCGATCCCCCCGCCCGAAACCGCCCCCGAACCCGACTCGCAGAGCAGCGCCAGGGCGTCGGGAAGGGGTCCCTCGCGACACCCCAGGATCTGAACCTCATTCCCCGCCGCCAGGGCCAGGTCGGGGTTCGGCCCCGCCCCTCCGACCCACGGATCACCCGCTCCGTTGCTCGGGCGACCCTCGTCCGCCCCCGCCTTCGACGCACCCGCACCCCCGTGCCCCACCACCGGGCGGGGCTTGCCCGCCGGCACGGGCATCAACCCGAGGGCCGACTGGACCAGCACGACCCCTCGCGGGCGGACCATCTGCAGCGCCGTCGCCAGCCCCCCGGGCGAACCGGTGCAGTCGACCACCGCGTCCTGATCCTGGCGCAGGCCCGCCTCGTGAACCGGTCGGTGACGGACGCCCCAGCGCTCGCACAGCCGCGCCCGGTCCGGGCGCATCGAGAGCAGCCGCACCGACTTGTTCACCCGCGCCATCGCCTGAGCCGCCAGGAGCGCTTCGAGCCCGTCGCCCAGCACCGTGACGTACGCCTTGTTCGCCGAGTGCAGCATGTGCGCCGCGTGCAGCGTGCACGCCAGCGGGTGCGCGAACACCGCGCGCTCATCGGGGACGGAATCCGGAACCACGAGCAGGTTGGCCAGCGGCACGCTCACCAGCGAAGCGCAGCACCCCTCGTGCCCGTGGACTCCGATGACCCGTCGGTGGCGGCAGTGCATCGACAGCCCCGCCCGGCACAGGTCGCACTGAGCGCACGCGATGCTGGGCGATGCGACCACGCGCTTGCCCACCAGCCCCCCGCGCCCGTTCGATGCCGTCGCCGCTCCGCGGCGTGCCGGGTCTTCCTCGGCGCGTTTGACCACGCCGACGAACAGGTGGCCGAGCGTGCCCGAATAGGCCGGCGCTTCCACAAGCCCCGCCGCGACGGCGTCGAGGTGGGTGAGCAGCACCCGGCGCACCTGCACCAGCGCATCGCCCGGCGCGACCATCGGCTCGGGCGCCGAGTCGGTCAACCGGACCTGGCCTTCGGTGTCGATCCGCAGGGCGCGCACTTGCGGCGGTCTCCGTCGGGCCGCGACCGGCGCGCCACCCTGCGCGCACTGCGGGCCCTTGCTCCAGATCGGGTCGCGGGCTGTTCGGGTTGAGAGGGGTTCCGTCCGGCGCGCCGAACGTTCGGGATGGGCCTACTTCTCGGGCGTCGCTCCGGGCGCCGCCGCCCCCGGCTGCTGCACGATCTCGGGCATGCCCACCGGCCGCGCCGCCTCTTCGTTCGGCACCGTCGGCATGAACGGCAGATAGTCCAGCCATCGCTTGTCACGGTGAAAGACGGGGTACTGATAGTCGCGCTGCATCGCAAAGGGCGTGCGCGTCTGTCGCTCCCACGTCGCCCACTCGCGCCGGTCGTCGGTGAACTGGTCCTGCCCCGTGAGCGTGCGGAGCGATTCGTGCGCCGCGTACGTCACCGTCAGGCTGTCGTCCGCCAGCGCCGCGATCAGCGCCTGCAGCGAACGGTTCGTCGCGTATTGACCCAGGGCCGTCGCGCACGCAGCCCGCACCGCCGCCTCCGGCTCCTTGTCCGAGTTCAGACGGTCCGCCAGCGGCTCGATCGCCGCGGCGTTGTGCAGACGCTGCAACGCCACCGCCGCCTCCAGGCGGACGATGCGCTCCTGGTCGGACAGCAGCGGCGTGAGCAGGGGAACATCCTCGGGCTTGCCGTGCAGGCCCAGGCCGCGCGCCGCCACCGCGCGAACGTTCGTGTAGTCGTCCTTCACGTACTGGCGGTACATCGCCAGGTACGGCTCCTCGCCGCCGAAGGGCGCGCTGATGAGCAGCGCCGTGCCGCGCGCCCGCTTGTCGGCGCTGTACTGGTCCGCGGCCCAGCCCGCGGCGTCGGCCGGCGTCGGCTGCTTGAAGATCGGCCCGAGGATCGAATCGCTATCCGCCATCTGCTTGCGCGTGTCGGCGTCGAACCC
>CALMQD010000260.1 GCA_937871415.1 uncultured Phycisphaerales bacterium
GCCTCAGCCGCGACCGGCCACAAGCCCCGGAACGATATATACCGCGCCGCGCTGTGTGCGCGGCGATCGCCGCGAACCGCCCAGTTTCCAAGGTCTGAAAACCCGCGCCGCAGCGCGTCGCCCGCCCCCCTCCTTCGCACCCCCCGGCGCGCGACACCCACCCCGTCAGTTGAGTTTGAAGAACCACCCCTGCCGCACGCCGTAGTCGTGGTCATCCCACGTGTTCACGTCGAGCACCTCGCTGGTCTTCAGCGACGCGGCGTGTCCGTCGAGGAACGCGGCGTTGGCGTACCGCCCGTGACGCCGACCCCCGACGCGAAGTTTGATCGACCCCTCTTCGAGGAACAGCGGGTCCCACACGTCGTAGTACTGCGCCCGCTGCGCGTCGATGTTCTCCCACGTGTTGATCGCGGCCATGATCGAGCCGTCGGCGTCGTCGCCGAACTCCGAGATGTACAGCGTCACTTCCGGGGAGCGCATGCGCGACATCGGCGTCAGGCCGCGCCGGTACCGGTAGTCGTACCGCCCGTTGAGGTCGACGATCCCCGGCTCCGCGAACGCGAAGGAGTTCACCACGTAGTTCACGTTGTGCCCGTCCCGCTTGCGGGCCGGGTCGCGATAGACCTCGGTGGTCACGAAGAAGTCGTTGGGGTCTACGTCGGGATTGATCTTCGCGTCGAGGAACGGACGAAGGCCCACGGCCCACGAGAGGTAGACGCGGTTCCACTCCTCGCGGTTGGGGTCGTAGTTGCCCTCGCGCGGGAAGAACTCCTTGTTGGAGTTCACGTACGTCGCGAGCGCGGTCACGATCTGACGCTGGTTGGAGAGGCAGACGGCTCGCCGGGCCGCGTCGCGGGCCTTGCCCACGCTCGGGAGCAGGATGCTGATGATGATGAGCGTGATGGCGATGACGACCAGCAACTCGATCAGGGTAAAGGCGCGACAACGCCGCCGGCAGTCCTTGCCGCGTGCGAGCCAGCCGGGGGAGGCTGGGGACGAATCCTGGAACAGTTCCACCCCGGCTGCACAGGAATGACCGTGGTTCCCGAGCATGTCGGGAAGCCTAACGCGCGGCTGGATGAAAGCGAGTGTTATCGCACTTGCCGCGCAAGGAGCGCGGGCCCGAATCGGGGTTACACCTCCCCGTTTCCAAGGACCTGTCGGTTGTTGTCACGTCCCATAAGCGCAGACTTGAGCGAAGTTTGCGCGGCGCGTCGGCTTACCGATCCGAGGGAGATGTCGTCGCTTCGTTGACGCTGCTGGACATGACCGGGCGGGCTTCGCCGGGGCGCATGTTGCTCGGGAGTTCGGGGGTGGGGCGGAGGTGGGCGTCGACGCGGCGGGAGTTTTTGTCGGGGACGGCGATGCGGTTGGGGAGGCGGGCGAACTCGGTGCCCGGGTCCATGAGCGCCCACTCCATGACGTCGGGAGTGAAGCCGGGCTGGGGCTTGTCACCGGGGATGAAGTGGATCACAAGTTGTTGTCCGACAGGGACATCGATCCACCAGATATCCTGGCCGCTGCGGGTGTCCTTGACGGTGATGCTCCAGGGCTGGTACTCGTGGCTGACGTAGACGAACTGGTCGGCGCTCCAGCCGAGGCCGCCTTCGGAGTAGCAGCCTCCCAGAAACAGGGCGGATGCGACGCATGCGGCGAGGGGGAAGAGGCGTCGGGAGGGGTTCACACGAGAGAATGCGTTTTCCACAATCGACATTTCGGCCTCCCTGGCGGGGCGGTGGAGAGGGACCGGGTTGTATCGGCCAAGTGCGTGCGGCGTCCTGATTTAGTCGCGCGGAATGGGCCGGGTTCGGGCGAGCGGGGGCGCCGGGCGTGCGACGGGAGCGGCGGCGCGGGTGGGGGAAAGTGTTGCAAAGTGTCAGAGAGTGGGGCGGGGTGGGGCGGGAGCGCGCGCGGCCGCGCGCGAACTGGGAGTGCTGGCGGCGCGCTGGAAAGGTGTGCGCACAAACGCGCCCTGTGTGCGCACGCGGCGGACAATGGGCAATGGACAAGCGTGAGTCGATCGGTTATGCGGCGGGGTCGGGTGCGGGCGCGGTGCCGGGATTGCGCGTGGCGCACGGGTACGACCTGCACCGGTTGGATGCGTTGAGGCCGCGGGGGAACGGACGCGCGCTGATCGTCGGCGGCGTGGTGCTGGAGCATGATCGCGGGCCGGTGGCGCACTCGGATGGCGACGTCGCGCTGCATGCGCTGTGCGATGCGCTGCTTGGCGCGCTGGCGCTGGGCGACATCGGCAAGCACTTCCCGCCGTCGGATGAGCGCTGGCGCGGGGCGGACAGCCGCGCGCTGCTGCGGCATTGCCGCGCG
>CALMQD010000261.1 GCA_937871415.1 uncultured Phycisphaerales bacterium
ATCCCGCTGGGGAATTGACCCCACCAAAGCAAATCACCCCCGCGGCCAAGCCGCAGGGGTGTTCGCACGTTCATACAGATAGATGCAATGACCCCGATGGGATTCGAACCCATGTCACCACCGTGAAAGGGTGGTGTCCTGGACCAGGCTAGACGACGGGGCCAGCCAATGGCGTCATTTTACCCGCTCCGACTCGGTTTTCTCGGGCGCGTACTACGCACCGAAAGCCACTGTGGTTCGTGGGCGGCTCCATCTGATCGTGGATCCAACCGATAAGCCTTCAATGGACCTCGGCACTTCCCCCTCAGGCGGTCGGGCGGCCACAGATGGCGGTCAAGGCCAAGCCGGCGGCTCGCATTCGGACGTCGCGACCCAACTTGGAACTCGGGCCGCGAGCGCCGGCGAGCACCGTCGGAACCCGGCCGAAAGCGTCGTCAGCGGATGCCCGCTCTCGTTCATCCGTCGGTTCTCGCCGTTCTCTCGCCGTCTCGTGATCGTCGCGGGGGGCGTGATGACGTTTCTGTTCGCTGCGAGCGTCTTCGAACCGTTTAACTCGAAGGCGACGGACCTGGGACCGCTGCCCAATGCCCGCATCGGTGAACTGCGCACCGGTCGTGCCGCGGCGATGAACTCCGCCGGCGCCGACCCGACGTCGAGCGCGACGGAGGAAGTGGTCCGCGGTCTGACTCAGCTCACGCACCCCAAGGGCTGGCACCTGCTGGGCGCTTTGGTCGGGCGCGACCACATCGTGCTCATCCACGCCTCGAGCGAAGGCGCTCGTTACTCGGTGTTCACGCTCGACGGGCGACTGCTCGAGGCCGATCTGTTCGCCGACGATGTGTACCGGTCGTTCCCGGATCTCGAGATCGATCGACTGCGGCTCGACCCGGCCCACCAGGGCAGGGACGGGGTTGAAGGACCGTACATGCTCGTGCCGCCCGACGGCACGTACTGATCGCTGGAGCATGGCGGCACGCACACTCACTGATGCGGCAGCTGCGAGGGATCCGGCGGCTCGGATTCTCCGCGGGCTTCGGCCGTTTGCGAACGGCTCTTGCGCCGCACTGATCCGACCTTCGTCGCGAACTTCGCCGTCGCCTTGGTCGACCCTCCCCCCCGCTGCTGGGCCGAACCCGACGGACTGCCCGGCCCGGATGGCTCGGAGGGGTGCCCGCCGATACCGAACGGCTCCGGGCTGGGCTGATCGTGCTCCGAATCGTCGATCAGCCCCGCGGCTGAAGCGCCCTGCTCAACGCCCGCCGATGCCTCTGCCTCCGTGTGCAGCACTTCGAATCGGACCACAACACCCTGCGGTGTCTCGGTGATCACGCCCAACTGTCGCAGTGCCAGGAGCGCGGCCTGCTGCTCCGCGGCTTTCTTGCTCGCGCCCCAGCAACTCTCGAAGCGGCGCCCGTCGAGTTCGACGCAGAGTTCGAAGCACTTGGCGTGGTCGGGGCCCTTCTCGTCGAGAACGACGTACTGGGGGCTCTCGCCGTAACGGAGCTGCGCGACTTGCTGCAGCACGCTCTTGAAGTTCTCCTGGTGGCCGCTGGCGAATGCCTTCTGGATCAGCGGGTCGAGGAGGGGGATCAGGAACGAACGCGCGGCGTCCAGCCCGCCGTCCAGGTACATCGCGCCGACCAGCGACTCGATCAGCGCCGCGCCGAGGCTCGACGGCAGCACCTTGTGCACCGCCATGCCTTTGCCGAGGATGAGCAGGTCCTCGAGGCTGAGTTGCTTGGCGAGCGCCGCGCAGGTCTGTCGGCTGACGACCGTGCTCTTGATCTTGGTCATCTCCCCTTCGAGCAGATCGGGGTACAGCGAATAGATGCGCTCGCAGCAGACCAGACCGAGCACCGAGTCTCCCAGGAACTCGAGGCGCTCGTTGCTGTCGCGCCGGGTGTCGGCGATGGACGCGTGGGTGAGCGCGCGCCGGACGAGTTCCGGGTCGTTGAAGCGCCGGCCGATGCGAATCTGGGCTTGTTCGATGCGATCGTCCACCGGGCACGCCGAACACCCCGCGCGTGTGCCCTCGCGAGGCGCGTTCGAACCTGTTCAGCCGGTCGCGCACGCGCCGTCCGCCCGCAAAGGGCCTGACGCGTCCGCCACCCCTGGCTTCAGGTGGACGCCAGTGCTCGCCGGTCGCCCGAAGCGTCCAGCGCCCTCTTCGAAGCGCTGTCGCAAACACGGCGGCCGACGAGCAATCGCATCCAGCCCGCACACGCCGCCGGCACACGGCGACGCCTGCCCCACCACCACCCGGATTACCGAACAATCCATCGGGCAGAACGCCCGACGGGTCAGGGTGCAATGTACCACCAAACCGCGGGCTTGCCTAGGGCCCTCGGTCGGCGGCGCACCGATTGGGTGGGGTTGCGGGTGGGTTCTTCGCCTCGCCCCAGCGGGCAAGCGCGATAACTCCTGCCTTGAGCGGGCCTTACTTTACCTGAACAGGCAATGCGCCTAGCATCTCGGCCCCGTTTTCGACCCGGCCCCCGTTCGAGGAATCGCCCATGGGCATGCACTACCCGAAGAAGAAGTCCAAGATCCGCCGCAAGCGCCGCATGGGCTTCCGCGCCCGCATGAAGACCCGCAACGGGCGCAAACTCATCAACCGCAAGCGCCGCGCCGGTCGCCTGGTCAATACCGCCGACAAGAAGTAACGCGTCGGCGCCCGGTGCGCCCGCAAGCGCAACCGAGCGCGGTCAATCCCTGCACAACGCGGCGAGCATGACTCAGGATCTGGATTGCCAGGGGCTTTGTCGTGCGCGAAGTGCGTCCTCGGCCGCGCCGAACGATGGGAGCGAGGCCCTGTCGCCGTAGTACTCGATAATCCAGTGCAGTTCGCCGTCGCGGTAGAGCGACTCGAAAGCGTCGACACACCGTTCGCAGTAGCGTCGACCGACGCCTGCACGCAGTTCCGCCATCGCCCTGGAGGGCGCGTTTGGGCCGGGGTCGGGGCGGTAGGGACGGTGGCTCGTCATGGCATCGAACGAATCGATGACCGCAAAGTAACGGGCGACTTCGGGAATGGCACGGCCGCGAAGCCCGTCCGGGTAGCCGGAGCCATCGACGTTCTCGTGGTGCGATCGGACGATCGCGAGCATGAAGGGATCGTCGACGCCGAGAGCCAGCATGCGCTGGGAGCCGCGCCGCGTGTGGTCGCGCATCCGAGCCAACTCGGCCTCGCTGAGCCTTCCGGGCTTGAGGAGCACCGCGTCGGGGACGTCGATCTTGCCCAGATCGTGGAGCGCCGCGCCGACGGTGACGCGCTGCAAAAGCCCCTCGTCAGCGCCGAATTTCGCCGCGAGCAGACGCGCATAGAGGACAACGCGCCAACTGTGCGCGGCGGTCGAGCCGTCCTTGAGCTCGATCGTCCTGAGCAGGGCCTGAACAACGTCGCGGTCCATGGACACAACTTACACCGGCCGGTGGGCCGATGCGAACCGGGGCGATGCCGGCATGTCCCCGGTCACGCCGAGCGCCGGTTCTCCGCTCGTTCTCGCGGACAGATGTGAATCTGGGTTCACCCGATCGCCCGGGAAACTCCCCAAACTTCGACACCGGCTCGGCCGGGCGCGCTCGATCGACCCAGCGCTCTTGCACGGCGTGGACCTTCGGCTACTGTTCAACAACTCGTGCGGTGAGTCTGGAGCCGTCATGCGTTCCCTCACCCTCTCCCCCATCCGTGCCGGTCTGTTGTGCCCGCTTGCTGTCTGCGTGCTCTTCACCCTGAGCAACACGGCCCGCGCAGAAGTCGTTGTGGCTCGCTTCGACATGCCGACGCTCCCGCTGGCGGTCTTCAACGCGGAGTTTTCGCTTGACTACGGATTGCCGCCGATCGAGGCGGACATCATCTCGACGAAGATCCATCTGCAACTCCAGACCGACCACCCGCTGGGCTCGATGGACGCTTCGGACTTCGCGGTGCTGTTCCAACCGCCGGTAGCCGATCCCGCGGACATCAGCGGCCTTCGGACGTACACGTACACCGACGCCGATACGGGCTGGTCCGGGCACGGGACCTTCACGTTCGACCTGACGACCGATTACTTCAACGGCGCGTTCGTGCCCGCGCCGCCGCCGGCGCGCCACCTGCTCGCGTTCGTGCAGATCCTCAACTACGACAACGTCCGCACCCCGCCGATGCCCGGGCAGGCGGCCTTCCCGATGGGCGGCGCGCTGATCGATTCGTACATCGAGGTGACGTATGTCGTTCCCGCGCCCGCCTCGGCGGGTCTCATCGCGGTGACGGCGGTTGTCGGCGCCGGACGAAGGCGCCGTTGCTGCTCCCGGCGCGCCTGATCGTCGAGCCGGAACGCCGTGGGCTACTTCGCCGGCGACGCTTCGGGGCTGCTGGGCGTGTCGGCGGCATCGCCCGGGAGCCGCGGCCGCGCGAACGTGCGGCGGTTGTCGGCGAGTCGTTCGCGCACGGCCTTGGCGGTGCGGGCCATCAGGTCGTTGCCGATCCACTGGGATTCCTGCAGCGCCTGGGCGTCGACGCCGGGCAGGCGCGCCATCATCGTGAAACGGACCACCATCGGATCGGGGTCGTGCTGGGCGACGTCGTCGAGCCGGTCCATCGCGGTCATGGCCGACGAGTTCGGGAGGATCGCCAGAAGGAGCAGCTT
>CALMQD010000262.1 GCA_937871415.1 uncultured Phycisphaerales bacterium
CTTGGAGAAGAAGGCGAATCCGACCTGGGCCGCGAGCAGGCTCAGGACGGTGACGGCCCCCAGCGCCGGCCAGTCGGGCGTCTGCGACCACAGCAGCGTGCGCCGGCCGGACTCCACGAGAATCGTCAGCGGGTTGTACTCGACAAGGAACCGGAAGTCCGCCGGGATCCGCTCCACCGGATAGAACACCGCCGAGCAGAACATGAGCAGCCCGGTCGCCACGCTCACGATGTTCCGTATGTCGGTCAGGAACACACCCAGCGATGACAGCAGCCAACTCAAGCCCAGACTCAGCAGGTAGAGCGGCACCATCACCAGCGGGAACGCCCAGAGCGTGCTCGACACGTGCCCGGTGAAGACGAACGACGCGAGCACGATGAGCGCGACGCTCACGACGAGGTACACCAGCGTCGACAGCACCGCCGAGATGCTCAGGATCTCGAGCGGGAACACGACCTTGCGAACAAACGACCGCCGGCTCGTCACCAGCGTGGGCGCCCGGTTCACCGACTCGGCGAACACATGGAAGATCGTCTGTCCGCAGAACAGGATGAGCGCGAAAGGCGTCGCCGCGTGGGGTGATCCCGGCTGCTGGGGCCAGGCGACGCCCATGACCACCCCGAACACAAAGGTGTACACCGCCAGCGACAGCAGCGGGTTGATGATGTTCCACACCACGCCCAGCGCCGCGCCGTGGTGACGTTCGAGCACCTCGCGCTGCGCGAACTGCACGATCAGCGGCCCGTGCCGGCGCATCAGCCGCAAGGGTCGCAGCGGGCTGAGGTGGGCCGCGAGGGGCTCGGCCTGCGAGGAATAGATGATCACGCCGTCACTCATGCTCAGGTCGCTCGATCCGGTCGTTCCTCCCCACGCCTCCCCGACGCCCCGTCGTCAGCGGGCGGCCCATTCCTCGGCGGTGACTCCGAATGAGAGAGTATCGTCCCATCCGTGGCCTTCGATGTACCGGTCGAGCCGGAACCGGGCTTCCTGGCGCAGATTCAGCGATCGCGGGACGCCCTGCGACGCGGTATTCGTCGCCGCACAGACGATCTTCGCCCGGCGCAGGCCCCAGCCGAGTGGCTTGGCGCCGCCGCCCTGCGGAGAGAGCAGGCAGGTCAGCCAGCCCTCGACCGCCTCGCGGCAGATGCCCCGTCGCCTCGCCGACGCCCGCACCCAGTAGCCGATCTCGCACTCGTGGATGCCCGGCTTGAGATCGTGAAAGCCCGTGCCGCCCAAGGCCCGACCGGTTCCCTTCTCGAAGATCCCGAGCACAAGGCTTGTATACGCCGAGCCGCCCGAGGCCGCGAAATCGCGGGCGAACCGTTCGATCGTGTAGTGGCACTCGGCGATGGTCCGGTTGTCGGTCGCGGCCCAGGGCAGCCAAGGCAACAGTGACGCACGCCCGTCCTCGATGGCTTCCAACAACTGCCCGGCATCGGCGTGCGTCCATGGGCGCAGGATGAGCCGCGGCGTCTCGACAACGACCGGCGCCGGCATCGGGCGTGTCCACGCCGCGGGCCGGGCGGCCATGGCCGGGGGTCCGCGATCGACAGAACTGGTAGCGTTCTGGGGCGACATACGGGGTCATCCTTGGCGCGCAACAATCCTCGCGATGCCCGAACCTACGGCCCCACCTCCGTCTCCGACTGGCGAACTCCAGCGGTACCACCGCCAGATGCTCCTCGCCGACTTCGGCGAGCCGGGGCAGCGCCGGCTTTCGGCATCGCACGCGGCGGTCCTGGGCTGCGGCGCCCTGGGCACGGTGGCCAGCGAGCAACTGGCCCGGGCCGGCGTCGGCCGCATCACCATCATCGACCGCGACGTCGTCGAGTGGACGAATCTCCAGCGTCAGACCCTCTTCGACGAGCGCCACGCCGCGGAAGGAACGCCGAAGGCCGTCGCCGCGGCCGAGCGGCTGCGTCTGGTCAACTCGTCGATTCAGATCGAGCCGATCGTCGCCGATGTCCGCCCGGGCAACATCGAGTCGCTGCTGAATCTCGCGGCGTCGGACGGCCTCGCACCGCGTGCGGGCGTCGTCATCGACGCGACCGACAACTTCCAGACCCGTTACCTGCTCAACGACGTGTGCGTCAAACACGCCCTGCCGTGGGTCTACGGCGGCGCGATCGGCACCCGCGGCATGCAGGCGACGTTCCTGCCGGCGCTCGGTGGCGCGTGCCTGCGATGCGCGTTCCCGGTCGACTCCGCTGCGCCGATCGCCGGCGGCGACACCTGCGACACCGTCGGCGTCCTGGCGGGCGTCGCGGGCATCGTTGCCAGTTGCCAGGCGATCGAGGCGTTGAAGATATTGCTCGGCCGCGCCGACCTTTGCAGCACGACCCTGCTCGACATGGACCCGTGGAAGGGCGAGCGTCGGCGTGTGGACCTCGCGAGCGCGAGGGACCCGCGGTGTCCGTGCTGCGTTCAGCGCCGGTTCGAGTTCCTTGCGCGGCGCGACGAGGACCTCGCGACGCTCTGCGGACGCGACGCGGTGCAGATCTCCGCCCGGATCTCCGGGCGCGACGCGACGCCCCCGTTCGACCTGGGCGCGCTGGCCCGACGCCTCCAGGCGACGGCGACGGTGCAACAGACGCCCTGGCTCGTCCGCGCCAAGGTCGATCCGCACCACGAACTGACCGTTTTCAGCGACGGGCGGGCGATCGTTCGGGGGACGACCGACCCCGGCCGGGCCCGATCCTTGTACGCTCGCTTCGTCGGCGTCTGATCTCCGCTCGCAGCGCTTCCGTCCCCCCGCCGACCGGGCTATCATTTCGACGATCATCGAAGTATTCGCGGCGAACGCCGCCGCGCCGCACGCACAGCGAACCTCGAAGGAACCGTTCATGCACACCATGCACCAGCGCTACGTCGCCCGCACGATCATCCCCGCCGGGCAGCTCGCCCACACCTACGGGACCGACCTGCTCAAGGGGATCGACAAGAACGCCTTCGCGCGCCACGCCGTGGGCGCCCGGGGCGAGCGCGTCAAGAGCAATCACCCGGCGTGGGTCTATGGGCACCTGGCGTGCTACCCGGCCCGCATGCTGGAGTTCATCGGCCATCCCGAAGCGGCGAAACTCAAGAAGCCGCGTTTCGAGGACCTCTTCAAGAACGGCACCGAGTGCCTCGACGACCCGAACGGGACGATCTACCCGACGATGGAGGAGATTGTCGGCGCCTGGGACAGCGGCAACAAGCGTGCGCTCGAGGTGCTCGCCGACACGCCCGACGAGGCCTTCGAGCGTGAGAACCCCGCCGAGGGCCGCTTCAAGGAGCGGTTCCCCAAGGTCGGCGGCGCGATCGCGTTCATGATCGCCGCTCACCCGATGAGCCACTTCGGCCAGGTCAGCGCGTGGCGACGGTTCATGGGCATGCCGTCGGCGATGTGACCGGGTCGCTCGAACCTCTTCAGCCAACGAAGCGGGGCCCCCAGATCACGCGGGGCCCCGTTTGTGCTTGGGTTGTCCGAGGTTGGCGGGCTACTTACGGCCCGGCTCGATCGACGCGTAGTGCGCTTCCTGCACCGGGACGACGTGCTCGAGGATCCGCTGCAGGACGCTCGCGGGCGAGCCCATCGCGTCGACCTCCGCCACGATGTCCTTCGGGTACACCTCCAGCACCGGGTAGGTCTCCTTCTCGTAGACCTCCCAGCGCCGGCGGATCACTTCTTCCTTCGCATCGTCGACGCGGTTTTCCTTCAGCGCGCGCCGGCGAAGCCGCTCGATCATCCGCTCCTTGTCCGGGCACACCAGGTGGATGATCTTGAGCACCTTGATGTACTTCTTCATGATGACGGCCTGGTTCACGTTCCGGGGAATGCCGTCCAGCACGAGCAGGTCCGCCTTGGGCTTGTAGATCGACAGCACCGTCTGGGCCTGCATGTTCTGGTGCCACATCGCGACCGTGGCATCGTCGGGGACGAGCAGGCCCTTGGACGAATACTCCAGGAAGATCTTGCCGAGTTTCGAAGAGGTGTCGAGGTTGCGGAAGACCTCGCCGCAGGACAGGTGAAAGAACCCCGGGATCTGTCCCAGGATCTTGCCCTGTGTGCCCTTGCCGGCGCCGGGAGCGCCGAAGAGCAGGACCGTCTGGTAACGTTCGGTGGCGGCCATGGTTGACCCTCGCGGCTCGGGGACAAGACGGGGAACAGAAGGTAAACCACCACGGCGCAAGAGGCAAGGCCACCGGCCCCCGTTCCCGCGGGGTCTGGGGGATCTGTGCCGCTTGAGGCCGCCCCTCGCGGGGCGGACCCGTTCCACCGGCACAACGCCGGAGGCCACCGATCAGTCCGCCGGGTTCCGCATGAGTTTCTTCAAGAGCGGCGTGAGCACGAGGATCACGACGCCCGCACCGATGCTCGTGACCACGAACAGCAGGAAGAAGTCGGCCTGGATCGTGCCCGTGCCCTCGGAGACGTTCCACGGCAGCTTGATCTCGCCCTTTTCGATCCGCTCGGTCTGGGCGGCGATGAGACCGCCGGTCAGGTTCGCGATGAAACTGGAGACAAACCAGATGCCCATGAGCAGCGAGACGAATCGTGCCGGCGCCGCCTTCGTCACATAGCTCAGCCCGGTCGGAGACAGGCACAACTCGCCCATGGTGTGGAAGAAGTACGCGCCCATGAGGAACCACAGGCTCGCCTTGGCGGTCACAACGCCCAGTTCCTCGGGCGGCGCGCCGGCCGGCGGCGGCACCACGTGCACGCCGCGAGCCCCCAGCACCAACACGACGAAACCCACGCCGAGCAGGATCAACCCGAGCCCGATCTTGACAGGCTGACTCGGGTTCATCCGGCGCTTGCCCAACGCCGTCCACAGGAGGCTGAACACCGGCGCGAAAAGGAAGATGATCGCGGGGTTCACAGATTGGAACCACGTCGTGGGCATCGACCAACTGTTCGGGCCGGCGATGTGCGCGTCGGTGTACCGGTCGGCGAACAACGTCATGCTGCTCCCGGCCTGTTCAAACGCCAGCCAGAAGAACGCGTTGAAGCCCATGAAGATGAAGATCGAGGCTACCGGCCCGCGGTCCTCCGGACGCTGGATCGCCACGAACCAGACTGCGAGGGCGAAGGTCACGACCGCCAGGGCGATGATCACCGGCGCGGTCATCAGCCGGTTCACTTCGCCGAGAAGTTGGTAGTGGAATGCCGCGGCGAACAGGCACGAGAGCACCGCGCCCAGCACCAGGAACACCAGGGCGCTGCGGGTCGCGCCGGCCGCGAGTCGGGAGTGAGCCTCCGGGCCCGGGCCGATCCCATCCGGCGTCTCTTTTGGGGTTCGTTCGCCGATGCCCTTGAGGTAGATGGGTCGACCGACCATGTACATGACCAGCCCGAGGAACATGCCCACAGCCGCGGAGCCGAAGCCCCAGTGCCAGCCCACACGCTCACCGAGCGTGCCGCACACGAACGCGCACAGGAACGCGCCGAGGTTGATGCCCATGTAGAAGATGCTGAAAGCGCCGTCACGCCGCGGATCGTCCTTGGCATAGAGCTGCCCGACCATCACCGAGACGCTGGGCTTGAAGTGCCCGGTGCCGAGCACGATCAACGCCAGGCCCCCGATAAAGATCGTTTCGCCGATGGGCTGAGCGTGGAACGAGCCCATGCCGCTGACCGCCAGCGCGATATGCCCGGCCATGATCAGCACGCCGCCGACGAGCATCGAGCGGTGGGTGCCCAGCAGCCGGTCGGCGATGATGCCTCCCAGCACCGGGAAGAGGTAGGCGAGCCCGGTGTACCAGCCGTACAGCGTGCTCGCGTCCGCGTCGGGCCAGCCCGGGCCCGGGTTGAAGCCGGGGAGCGCCCCCGAGGGCGGTTTGCGCATGCCGGTCAGCGGGCTCGTGAGATACAGGACCAGCAACGCCCGCATCCCGTAGTACGAGAACCGCTCCCACATCTCGACCATGAACAGCAGGAACAGGCCGACGGGGTGGCCCAGCAGCTGAGGCCGGGTATCGAGCACCCGACCGGCAACGGCGCTTGTGGATGCGGACGAGGCGGACTGGGGAATGGACATAGGGCTTTCGAAACCTCCGGATTACCCCCGGCGGATCGCCGGCCTCGTCGGGCGGCGGCACGTGGGCGAGCGGGGAGCATAACCCAATACCCCCGACTTTGCAGGCTTTGCCCCTCCGTCGGTGGGATCAGCGGGCCTTCTCCCTGCGTACAGCGAGGAGTCCGGGCTTTTCCTGGCCAGGGCACCATCTATTCCCGGGCGGTTTCGCCGGCTTGAAGTACACTTGTTTCGCCCAGAAGTCGGGCCGCCTCAGGTTCGGGTTTCCGGCGTCCACCTTGACGGTTTCCCCGGGCGTTCAGCCCGGTTCTTGCTCGCCATGTCGATCTGAAGAGGCAAGAGATCATGCACAGAGAGCGATTCACTGACCCCGGGCGGCGTCGCGGCCGCGCGATGGCGCGCCCCCTCGGCTGGTCCGTCGCGGCGATCGCCGCCGTTCTCGCGTCCACCGGCGCCTCGGTTCTCGCCCTTCCGGCGGTCCCGGTGCCGCCGGAGAACCCGATGACCGAGCCCAAGCGTGTCCTGGGCAAGATCCTTTTCTGGGATGAACAGCTCTCACCGTCTCTGAACATGTCCTGCGGCACCTGCCACCAGCCCGGCATCGGCGGCAGCGACCCGCGGCTCGCCGTCAACCCGGGGCCCGACAACCTCGTGAGCACCCCGGACGATCGCGTGACGTCCTTCGGCGTCATCCGTTCGGACGCCAGCAACGAGTACATCATCGACCCGGTCTTCGGGCTCAACCGCCAGGCCACGCCGCGCTCGGCCAACTCGACGATCAACGCCGCGTACGCGCCGAGCCTGTTCTGGGACGGGCGGGCGACCAGCCAGTTCATCGACCCGGAGACGGGCCAGATCGCCATCGTTTCCGGCGGCGCGCTCGAAAGCCAGGCCGTTGGGCCGATCGTCTCCGCCGTCGAGATGGGGCACGAAGGGCTCAACTGGACGCAAGTGCGCGAGCGACTGATGCGGTCGCAGCCCCTGGCCCTCAGCAGCAACATTCCGGCGGATGTACAGGCGGTGTTGAACGCGTCACCCAAGCCGGACTATCCCGAACTCTTCCGGCGCGCCTTCGGCGATACCGACATCACCGCCAAGCGCATCGCCTTTGCGATCGCGACCTACGAGCGGACGCTCATCGCCGACCAGACGCTCTTTGACCGCTATCAGGCGGGCACGGCCACGCTCACGCAGCAGCAGCAACAGGGCTTCAACGTCATGCCCGGTGCGAACTGCACAACCTGCCACTTTGCCAACAACCTCGTCTGGACAGACCACTCGTTCCGGAACGTTGGCCTCCGGCCGGACGCGGAAGACCGCGGTCGCGGGGCGATCACCGGCAATCCCGCCGACGACGGCAAGTTCAAGGTGCCGACGCTGCGCAATGTCGCGCTCAAGAAGACGTTCATGCACAACGGGCAGTTCACGACGCTCGCCCAGGTCATGAACTTCTACGCCCAGGCGCCCCTGGTGAACCCCGCGCCGCCGAACCGCGACCCGCTCATGCGCAACACCGGGCTCTCGGCCGCAAATCAGGCCGCCGTCGTCACCTTCCTCACCCAGGCGCTCGTCGATCCCCGCGTCGCCAACCAGACCTTCCCCTTCGATCGCCCGACGCTGTACATCGACCGTGCGGCGCTGCAGCCCGTGCTCATCCCCGGCGGCGCGGTCATCGGCACGGGCGGCGTCGCGTCCCGCTTCATCGCCGATTCGCCCGCCCTCATCGGCAACCTCGACTACCGCCTCGGGTTGGAGACGCCCGGCGCACTCGTCGGGGCTCAGGCGATGCTGATCGTCGCTTCGCAGGCGCCCGTGGGCGGCGTTCTCACGCCGGACAAGGTCCTGCCGCCGGTCATCGTCAAGGGCTCGCTGTCGACCGCCGGAACGGCCACCGTCAAGATGCCGATCCGGCCCGGGACGTACGCCGACGGACAGGAGATCTACGTCCAGTGGATCATCCCCGACGCCAACGCGCCCGGCGGCGAAACCCGCTCCGACATCCTCAAGGTCAAGTTCTTCTGTTCTTCGTTCGGGTGTCCGCCGTCCTGCCCCGCGGACTTCTCGCACGACGGACAGATCATGGTGAACGACCTGTTTGCCTATCTTGACGCCTGGTTCGCCGTCGAGTCATCGGCCGATATCGACGGGATGGTCGGCGTCGGGGTCAGCGACCTGTTCTACTTCCTGGACCTGTGGTTTGCCGGCTTCGGCACTTCGTGCTGATCCGGTCGTTCTTCATCCGATTCCCAATCCCCAAACGCCCGACCCCTTCGGTCGGGCTTTTTTTTCATCCCCTGCAATCGTCATGGCCAACCCTCGTTGGTCTTTCGCCAGCAGGCCCGATCGGCCGCGCAGCCATGGACGCGCGACCGACGAAGACGCGCCGGGACGCGCGGCCGGGCCGGTGGGCGGCAGGGTGGAGGGGAGCGGCCGGGGCGGCACCCCGAGCGCTGGTGCGAGGGGGCGGGAAGGGACGGGGGAGGCGGGGGGGGCGGGGGGGGGGGGCCGCGGGGGGGGGCGGCGGGGGGGGGGTGGGAGGGGGGGGGGGGGGGGGGGGGGGGGGGCGGGGGGGGCGGGGCAACCACTTCCCGGCGAGAGCCGGGGCTTCCTCACGAAGACTGGAGAGTCCCATGGATCGGCGACCGGTTCATCAACCGTCTGATCGTGCCGCACGCCTGACGGCCCACTCGCGAACTTACTCGTACGCCGCCGCTCTGTGCTGCGCACTGGCGAGTCTGTTCGTCACGACCTCCGCTCACGCGGCCCTGCCCCCTGTGCCCGTGCCCGCGGAGAACCCGATTACCGAGAACAAGCGCCTCCTGGGCAAGATCCTGTTCTGGGACGAGCAGCTCTCCATGTCCAATGTTGTTTCGTGCGCGACCTGCCACACGCCCTCGCGTGGCGGGGCCGACGATCGCATCGCCAACCACCCCGGCGCCGACGGCGTCTTCGGAACACCCGACGACGTCCGAGGCTCGGCGGGCAACATCCGCTCGAGCGCCGACCTGGACTTCGTCAACGACGTGACGTTCGCGCTGCAGCCGCAGGTGACCAATCGCGCCGCGAACCCCGTGATCAACGCGGCGTTCGCCCCACTGCTGTTCTGGGACGGGCGCGCTTCGAGTCAGTTCTTCGACCCGCAGAACGGGAACCTCGTCATCGTCAACGGCGGCGCGCTCGAGAGCCAGAGCGTCAACCCGCCCGTCAGTTCGGTCGAGATGGGGCACGACAACTCGAACTGGACGGAAATCGTGGGCAAACTGCGCCGCGTCCGCCCGCTGGCGCTGGCGACGAACCATCCGAGCGACGTCGCATCGGCGCTCGCTTCGCGCCCGACCTACCCCGACCTGTTCCAGCTCGCGTTCGGCTCGCGCGAGATCACCGCGTCGCGCGTCGCCCAGGCGATCGCGACCTACCAGCGTACGCTCATCTCGAATCAGACGCCCTTCGACGCGTTCCGCGCAGGCAACACCGCGGCCCTCACGCCGCAGGAAGTCCGCGGGTTCAACGCCTTCCAGGGCTCCGGGTGCGCCGCTTGCCACAACGTCAACAACGACCTCTTCACCGATTTCACGTTCCGCAACATCGGCCTGCGCCCCAACAACGAGGACCTCGGTCGTCAGATCGTCACCGGCAACACCGCCGATCGCGGCAAGTTCAAGGTGCCCGGCCTGCGGAACGTCGGCCTCAAGCGCACGTTCATGCACAACGGCCAGTTCACCACGCTGGCGCAGGTCATCGGCTTCTACGCCGGCGCGCGGGCGGTCCAGCCCCCGCCCGACAACCGCGACCCGGCGATGAACAACGTGATCATCCCCCCGCCGCCGCCCGGCGCGCCCCCGGGCACCGGCGCCGGCGCGGACATCGCCGCCTTCCTCGCCAACGCCTTGACCGACCCGCGCGTCGCAGCCCAGACCTTCCCCTTTGATCACCCGACCCTGTTCGTCGACCGGCCCGCCGATCGGGCCACGATCCTCCCGAACACCGCTCAGCCCGGCTCCGGCGGCGTCGCCCCCGCGATGATCGCCCAGGCCCCGGCCATGATCGGAAACCTCGAGTACCGCCTCGGCGTCGGCACGCCCGGCGCACTCGTCGGCGCCCAGGCCTACCTCGCCGTCTCCAGCAGCCCCCCGGTGGGCGGGCGCGTCACCCCCGATGAACTCCTTGGGCCGGTCACCATCACCGGCTCGACCAACGGCGGCGCCGCGACGTGGCACTGGCCCATCCGTTCTCGCGACAAGGTCAACAACCAGGTCGTCTTCGCTCAGTGGCTCATCCCCGACGCCGGCAGCCCCACGGGCGAGGCCCGCTCGGCCGCGGCTCAGATCCGCTTCTTCTGCGGCTCTTCCGGCTGCCCCACGCCCTGCCCCGCCGACTTCGACGAGAACGACATCCAGAACGCCGCCGACCTCTTCGCCTTCCTCGACGCCTGGTTCGCGCAGTTCCAGTCCAGCGGCGTCAACCTCCCGGCGGACTTCAACGGCTCCGGCACGGTCGAGGTCGGCGACCTGTTCGGGTTCCTCGACGCTTGGTTCCAGCCCTGCTCGATCTGATCCGGGCATATCGACCTGATTGGGTGAAAGAGTCCGCCATCCGGCGGAAGCGCCCGGATGCCGGTTTTCGTTCCGGCGCCGGGGTCGGTCGTGCACGCCGGAGTGAACTCCGCAGGGCCGGCTCGTGCTCACCCCCGCGTACGATCCCGCATGGGTGGAGCGCTGCCGAACTTCGCACTGCAACGGGGGTTTGAGGTCGTCGCGCCGTTCAAGCCCACGGGCGACCAGCCGGCGGCGATCGAGCAACTGACGCGCGATCTGCTGGCCGGAAAGCCCGCCGCGTGCCTGCTCGGCGCGACCGGCACGGGCAAGACGTTCACCATGG
>CALMQD010000263.1 GCA_937871415.1 uncultured Phycisphaerales bacterium
ACCCCGGTGCAGAGAGAGGCCACGATGGTACGGGCTCGCGGTCCGGGGGTGAAACAACCCGACCACAAGCCGAGCGGTTGCTCCATACGGCGGGCCAAGGTGGGGAGTTCGCGCCCGAGCGCGATCGCTGCCGTTCGTGGATGACTCGCCTGATCGGGGAGTTTCCCCATCTCCAACTCGGGCCCGATCGACATCGCCGGCCCTTCGAACCCTACTAAACTCCGGTCATGGCTTCAAACCCCACGCGGCTCAACTCGGAGTTCGGATTGGGTGGTGTCGCCCCACCGGTCCGGCGCGTCGCGATCCTCGGGGTGGGGCAGATGGGCTTGGTCTGCGCCGGGGTCCTGGGTCAGGGGGGGCGTCCGGGCCAGGGAGCGCCCGAAGTGACCATGTGGTCGCACGCCTTGGACGAGGCGGGGGAACTGACGCAGACCCGCCGCTCGCCGCGACTGCCCAACTTTGAGCTGGCCGACAGCGTGCGCGTCACGGCGGACCTGGGGCGGGCGGTGCAGGGCGCGGACCTCATCGTCTCGGCGATTCCCGTGCAGTTCACGCGCTCGGTGTGGGAGCAGTTTGCCGCCGGCCACGGTCTGCGTGCAGCGCTGCCGCCCGGCGCGGGCGTGGTCTCGGTCGCCAAGGGCATCGAGAACCGCACGCTTCTGCGCCCGACGCAGGTCATCGCCGATGCGCTCAAGGACGACCCCGACTCGCGCCCGCGGCCCCTCGCGGTGCTCAGCGGGCCGACGATCGCTTCGGAACTGGCGCGCGGGCTGCCGGCAACGATGATCGCCGCGTCCGACGATCGCGCGTTCGCGGAACTCGTGCAGCGACTCTTCAGCACGCCCACCCTGCGCATCTACACGCACGAGGACGTGCTGGGGGTGGAGCTTGCCGGCGCGCTCAAGAACGTGATCGCGATCGCGGCGGGCGTGCTCGACGGCCTGAGCGCCGGGTACAACGCCAAGTCGGCGCTGCTGGCGCGCGGGCTGGCGGAGATCACGCGCCTGGGCGTCGCCATGGGCGCCGCGAGCGATACGTTCTTTGGTCTTGCCGGCGTGGGCGACCTGGCGACGACCTGCTTCAGCCCCGAGGGCCGCAACCGTTCGTGCGGCGAAGCGCTGGGGCGGGGGGTTGCCCTCGAAACCTACCTCAAGGGGCGGCAGTCGGTCGTCGAGGGTGTGGCGACGACGCGCTCGGTCATGGACCTGGCGGCGAAATACAAGGTCGAGATGCCGATCGTCAGCGCCGTGCACGCGGTGCTCTTCGAGGGCGTGGACCCCATCGACGCGATCGGCCGCCTCATGGCGCGATCGCAGAAGGCCGAGCGCGTCCGGTGACCGACCCGACCGACGCACCCCACGCGCAGTCCGAGGCGCGGCCGCCGGCTTCCTCGGCGGCGCAAAGGGCGCCCCACGGCCTGTGGCTCAAGGACCACCGTGGACGATCGTGCCGGGTTCATCCCGGACGCGGAGCCGCCGCGACCAGCGGCAGCGCTCCCGCGCCCGCCGAGGGAGATGCGGCCTTGGACGAGCACGCCCGCCCCGGTGTCGACTGGTCTTTCACCCTGCCGCTCATCGGGTGCCTGGGGTTCATCGGCGCGGGCGCGTGCGTGATGTCGGCGCTGGGATACGCGGCGCTCTCGACGCTCACCAAGCAGGCCCCGATTCTGCCACCGCTGGTGATGGCGTTCGTGGTCGCTGGTCTGTACGTCGCGTGGGCGTTCTGGCGCCGGCGCGTGCTTCAGCGGCGCGGGCTGGCGCAGCACCACGCGCAGGCGTGGTTGGCACGCGGACGCTGCCCGGGGTGCGGTTATTCGCTCCGCGGGCTCCAACCCGCGGGCGACGGGTGCCGCGTGTGTCCGGAGTGCGGCGGGGCATGGAGGATCGCTCCCGCCGCACCTGCCGGCGACCGGCCTACGGGCACGGCATGAACCACGCGTCGAGGTAGTCGAACAGGTCGGCGACGCCGACCGCCCCGCTCTGGTCGAAGTCACCGATCGCCCCGGCGGGCGCCGCCGGCAGGCCGAAGTAGGCGAACCAGTCCTCGAGGAACATGAACAGGTCGTCGACCGTGACGCCCCCGGTTCCGTCGACATCGGCGGGGCATGCCGCGGGGATCGTCTGCGGATTGGCGAAGAGGCCGAGGTGGTCGAGGTAGAGGTTCACGGGCGTCTCGATCATCCCGCCCGGGAAGGCCGCCTTGGACTGGAACTCGACGACCAGCCCCAGCACGCCGGCGGTGTTGAAGTTGCGTACGCCGTTGCCGACGTCGGGGTCCACGTCGGCGAACGCGCCGTACCCGATGTTGTAGACGTGGACGCCGGGCAGGAGCATGACCGGCACGGACTTCCAGCTGTCGTCGTCGCCGAGCGTGTCGATGACGCCGTCGCCGTTGTCGTCCTCCTGGATGGTGACGATCAGCGCGAGCTGCTTGCCCGCGGGAACGCCCGAGGCGTCGATGGTGATGGAGAAGAGGCTGGCGTCCGCGGCGCGCGAGAGCATCCCGCCCGTGAGCGCGTAGTTGCCGAAGCCCACGCCCGCGGAGCGGAAGAACGCGTCGTGCTGGAAGTTGATCAGCGCGTGCGCCGATTGGCCGAAGTAGCAGGTCTGGGTCGACTGTTCGATGCTGTACGAGCCCACGCCGCCGAAGTACGAGTACAGCTTGCTGAGCATCGGGTGCCCGGGCTCGAAGTCTCCGGGCAGGAGCGTCTGGGCGTGCGCGCACTGGCCGGACATCGCGGCGGCGCAAGCCGCGGTGAGGATCGAGCGTACGACGGGCAGTCTCGGGGGTTGGTGGCGGAAGAGCGGCTGCATGGGGTCTCCTTGTGCGGGTGTGGATGGGACGTTGGGTCAAGGCGGCGGAACGGCTTTCGTCGATCCGCCGCGAGAAAACACGTGGAGTCCGGACGGGAGCGTCGGATCAGCGGGCCGCGAACGTGCCCGAGAGCGAGCCGACCGAGATGGTGTCGCCGGCGTTCAGGCGCGGGAAGTCCTGAGGGATCGGGGCCTCTTCATCGTTCGGGTTGTCGTCGACGGTCTGGGTGACGAGCTCGATCTTCGCCGCGCCCAGCGCGTTGGTCGTGACCGTGCCGAAGAGATTGCCGTTGACACGGACCTCGAGGGTCTCGTTGGGGGCGGCGCCGTTGATCTCGACGTTGAACTTCTGGATGAGCACCGCGCCCGAGAGGCGTTCGCGATAGTCGCCCTTGGCTTCCAGCGCCGTGCCGGTGCGCATGCGGGCGAGCAGGCGGAGGTTCCAGCCGCCCGCGGCCTGCGCGGGCTGGGCGATCAGGGACATCGCCGCGACAACGATCGCGAGCGAGAACAGCGAGAGGAACTTGCGGAACATGAGTGGGTCCTTTCAGGGTGTGAAGAGGCAATCGGCGGCGTCCACGCTGGACGCCGCGTGCCGGTAGCAGCTCTCCGACCGGCGGCGGAGGTTCGATCGAACATGAGTCTCGATTGCAACACCCGTGCCAACGCAAACCGCGACCGGCGACTCCCCCGACGCCGCTCCGCACGACCGCCGCAAACCCCTGCAAATGCCGACGTTTCGTGCTGTGGCGGTTCGACGAAGGGCGGCCCGCGCGCGCCCGGCGCCCGGCCGAAGCGCCGAACCCTGGGGCACGATGGCCACAGTTCCCGCGCGCGGCCAGCCCAGGCCACACACGCCGGGCGCGCACGAAAAAACCCGCCGGGCGATCCCGGCGGGCTTGAGTGAACCGATCGAGCGGTCTCCGCTCCTTACTTCTTGTACTTCTCGAGCGTGTCCTGCATCTCCGTCTTCATCTCTTCGTCGGTGGTCTTCTCGACCGCCTTGGTCTGGAACTCGACGGCCTTGGCCTTGTCGCCCTTCTCGAAGTAAGCACGCGCGAGCGTGTCGAGGATCATGCCGTCCTCGAACTTGGTGAGTTCGGCGGCGCGCTGCGCGGCCTTGAGCGCCAGGTCGAGGTCGCGTTTCTCGAGGCTCTCGTCGTCCAGGATCCGCCACGCGACGTCGTTGAGCGCCTGGGCGTTGTCCTTGTACGTCGTCGCCACGAGCTGATTGCCGTAGGCGAACGCGGCGGTGTAGTCCTTCTTGCCGTTGAGCAGCACGGAGAACTTCATGCTGGCGGCCTGTTCGGCGTGCGAGGCGTCGAGCGAGGCATAGGTGTCGACGGCCTTGAGCGCCGCGTCCCAGTCCTTGCTCTTGGCCGCGGTGCTGAACTCCTTCATCGTGGTCTCGGCCTTGGCCTCCATCTCCATCTGCTTCTTGGCGTCGAACTTGCCGGTGACGATCTGGCCCAGGACGGATTCGAGGTACGACATCGGGTGGCCGATCCAGGCGATCTTGCCCTCGCGGTCCACGACGAACGCCGTGGGGATTCCGCCCTGACCGGAGGCCTCCATCCAGGCCTTGTCCGTCGCGCGCTTCTTATCGACGGCGACGGTGTAGTCCATCTTGTCGCCCATCTTGTCGACGAACTTCTTCACGATCTCGGTGCTCTTGTCGGAGCTCGAGATGCCGATGAACGTCACGCCCTGGCTCTTGTACTTGTGGGCCATCTCCGTGAGGTGGGGGATCGAGACGCGGCACGGGCCGCACCACGTCGCCCAGAACTCGACGACGTAAACCCGTCCCTTCTCCAGGCCGGTGATCGGTTCGCCCTTGACCCAGTCGGCGATGGTGATCGCGGGCGCGTTGTCGCCGACTTTCAGCGCGGCGGTCGACTCCTGCTGCGACCCGGTATCCATCGGATCGTCGGCGTAGGCCGCGGGGGCGCTGACGAACAGCGCGGTGCAGGCCGCCATGGCCACGAGCGACAAAGCCGTGCGAACGTTTCGGGCAGACATCCGTTTCTCCTTCAGAGTGCTGTTGATCCGACGTCAAGCGCCGGGCGACGCGGCGAAGCCGGGACGCGCCGCGCGCGGACGACAGGCCCGGCGCACGGCTCAAGTGTGCTTCTATCTTACAGGTGTTGGACGCCCCAGCCGCGAAACCGTTTCATCGGTGGACAACCGCAGAGTGGGGCCCGGCAGTGGGGGGCGTGTGAAAAGGCCGTGATTTGCAATGTGTACGGTGATCGCTCGGCGGGAGCGATCGCGGATCAATGTCCGCCTCCGCCGTGCGCATCCGCCGCGGGCTTGGCCTTCTTCGAGGACTTGGACTTGCCGGTCTTGGCCGACGCGGTCTTCTTGTCCTTGGCGCTGGGCTTGGCCGCGCCGTGGGCGTCGGCCTTGGGCTCGGCGTGGCCGCCGCCTTCCTTGGCCTTGGCCGGTTCGCCGTGGCTTGCGCCCGAACCGTTGGAATCCTCGTCGGGCTGGTGCGCGGGCGCGGGGTCGCCTGGACGGAGAAACGGCACGGGGTTCTTGGCGGGGCCGACTTCGCCCCCGGGCGTTCGCAGGAGCAGGAACGCCCACAAGGCGCACGCCTTCTTGGTCGCCGAGGATCCTGCCGGCCAGAT
>CALMQD010000264.1 GCA_937871415.1 uncultured Phycisphaerales bacterium
GCGGAGCGGGGGAAGCGGGGAGAGCGGCGGGGAGGGGGGGGGGGGGGGGGGGGGCGTCGCGGGTCAGGCGGCGAACTTGGTGCGCATCGGGCCGGGGATGAAGGCGAGCATCTTGTCGAGGGTGGAGCGCGGGTTCTCGCCGGCCTGGATGGAGAGGATGCCCTGGAGCATCATCTCGCGGTTGAGCATCTCCTCCGCCGAGCGCAGGCCGAGCTTGTCGCCGATCGGGCCGGCGATGGCGTTGGCGACGATGGCGCCGTACATGGTGGCGACGACGGCGACGGCGAGGGCGCCGCCGAGCTTGCCGATGTCGGCGGTGGCGAGCTGACCGAACATGCCGACCTGTCCGACGAGGGTGCCGACCAGCCCGTACCCGGGGCCGTAGAGCTTGATGAGGTCGAAGAACTTCTTGCCGGCCTTGTGCCGGTCGGCCATCGCCGCCAGCTCGAGGCGCAGGGTCGACTCGATGACCTCCGGCGCGTTGCCGTCGACGGCCATCTTGAGGCCCGCGGCGAGGAAGGGCTCGGGGATCTTGGCGATGTCGGATTCGAGGGAGAGGATCCCGTCGCGCCGGGCCTTCTCGGACATCTGCTGCATGAGCTTGATGACCTCGATGGTCGGCATGGACTTGTTGAAGAGGAAGCGCTTGACGTAGCCCGGCACCTGCTTCATCTTCTCCATGGGCATGGCCATGAAGGTGACGGAGACCGAGCCGCCGCCGACCATGAGCAGGCCTTCCATCGAGAAGAACATCTCGAAGTGCCCGTGGGACACCTCGAAGAGCACGAAGCCCAGGCAGCCCAGCCCGATCACGAGGCCGATGAGACTGGATTTGTCCACTGCGCAGACCTCCGGCGACGGGGGTCGAGCGCGGACGGCGCGCCGGCCCCGGGTCCGAGATCGACCCGTGCCGGGGTCGGGTCCGGGTGCGTCAACCGAGCGATCCCTGTGCGGGCGGGCCCGGGGCGGCGCATCCGGCGCAACCGCCCCGAACCGCGGGCGGCGGGGGCTTATCGGGCGGTCGCGACATAGAGGATGTTTCCATCCATTGTCCCTATGATGGGATCGCCGCGAAACCGGCCCGGATGAGCCGTTCCGGGATGGGGAAGGATCGGCGGCGGCGCGCCGCAGGCGGGACCACCCATGAAGACGATCATCGAGCCGTTCCGCATCAAGTCGGTCGAGCCGATCCGCATGACGACGGCGCGGGAGCGCGACGAGATCCTCCGGCGCGCGCATTTCAACCCGTTCCTCATCCGCGCCAGCGACGTGCTCATCGACCTCCTCACCGACTCGGGCGCGAGCGCCATGAGCAGCGAGCAGTGGGCGGGGATCATGCGCGGCGACGAGTCGTACGCCGGGAGCGAGTCGTACTACCGCCTGCAGAAGGTGCTCAGCGAGGTGACGGGGTTCGAGCGGTTCCTGCCGACGCACCAGGGGCGGGCCAGCGAGCGCATCCTGTTCGGGCTCATCGGCGGCAAGGGGAAGGTCATCCCCAACAACGCCCACTTCGACACGACGCGCGCCAACGTCGAGCACACCGGCGCGCAGGCTGTGAACCTGGCGATCCCGGAGGCGGCGGACCCGCGCAACCGGCACCCCTTCAAGGGCAACATGGACGTGGACGCGCTCGAGGCGCTCATCCGGCGCGTCGGTCGCGACCAGATCCCGGTGGTGATGCTCACCGTGACCAACAACACCAGCGGGGGCCAGCCGGTGAGCCTGGCGAACATCCAGGCGGTGCGGCGCGTGTGCGATCGGCACGGCCTGCCGCTGTTCCTCGACGCGTGCCGCTTCGCGGAGAACGCGTGGTTCATCCGCCAGCGCGAGCCGGGGATGGGCGACCGGCCGGTGACGGAGATCGTGCGCGAGATGTTCGACCTGGCCGACGGCGCGACGATCTCGGCGAAGAAGGACGGGCTGGTGAATATCGGCGGGCTGCTGCTCATGCGCGACGAGGCGCTCTTCCGCGAGGCGTGCAACCTGCTCATCCTGACCGAGGGGTTTGTGACGTACGGCGGGCTGGCGGGGCGCGACCTGGAGGCGATGGCGCAGGGGCTGACGGAGGTCACCGATCCGGACTACCTCGGCTACCGCATCCGGAGCGTGGAGTACCTGGGGCAGAAACTGCTCGACGCGGGAATCCAGATCATCGAGCCGCCGGGGGGGCACGCGATCTACGTCGACGCGGCGCACTTTGCGCCGCACATCCCGCCGGCGCAGTTCCCGGGCCAGTCGCTCGTGTGCGCGCTGTACCGGGCCGCGGGCATCCGTTCGTGCGAGATCGGGAGCGTGATGGCGGGGCCGGAGCAGAAGGCGCCGATGGAGCTGGTGCGCCTGGCGATCCCGCGGCGGGTCTACACGCAGAGCCACTTCGACTACGTCGCGGAGGCGTGCGCCGAGGTCTTCGCGGCGCGCGCGAACCTGCGCGGGATGCGGATCGTCGAGGCCCCGCCCGTGCTGCGGCACTTTACGGCGAAGTTCGCCGAGGTCTGATCCGGCGGCTTCGGTTGGTTTGGGCGTGGAGCGGCGAAGGTCGGGCGTGGTGGCGCGGGGCGCCATATCCGGGCGGCTTCGGGCGGCGCGGGCCGGCGCGGGCCGGCGCGGGTTCGGGTATCATCTGGTCATGAAGATCCACAGGGCTCTGTCGCGCCGTCTCGGCGCGGGACTGCTTGTCGCGGGGGTGCTCGGCGGGTGCAGCACGCCCCCGGGCGTCGAGGTCACCAACAAGACCGGCCAGACGCTGCGCGTCGAATACCTCGGCGTGAAGGCCGACGGCTCGACGCAGGTCTATTCGACCGGCGTCTTCGCCAACAACTCGAACCTGCACTACAAGGTCGAGCAGGAGGGCACGTTCGGGAACCAGGTGCGGTTTTCGATCCCCGATGCGCCCCTCGACGATGGGTCGTCGGTCCTGCTGAAACTCTCGGAGAAGTCGACGCGTTACTACGACCTTGAGTACCTCTCCGGGCGCCTGTACGCCCGGGAACTGCGCAAGAGCCGCATCGACAGCGGCGTGAAGCCCGACAAGAAGTCCAAGTGATCGCGGCGCGAGTTGCGCCGAGTCGCCGCACGTAAGCGAATGGTTGACCGACGTCGCGCGACGTCAACCGGAGGCGAGCCCGTGCGGAGTTCCTGCAACCAGTTCGAGCATCGACGGGGCGTCGGCGGCGCGAAGGCGTCGCGTGTCGGCACGCGCTCGGCGCGGTTGTTTGCGATCGCGGCGATGGCGATCGCGGCGCCCGCCGCGGCGGTGCCGCCCGACGGCGATGATTCG
>CALMQD010000265.1 GCA_937871415.1 uncultured Phycisphaerales bacterium
TACACGCCGCGGCTCTTGACGCCGGACAACTGGTCGAAGCACGTGCGCCTGGGGAACCTGCACGAGACGCTGCACGTGCTGGTGAGCGGGCGGCCGAGCGTCTTGATCACGGGGCACTGCGGGAACTGGGAACTGCTGGGGACGACGCTGGCGCTCTTGGGGTATCCGATGCACGCGCTGTACCGGCCGCTGGACTTGAAGCCGCTGGACCGGTGGGTGCGGAAGACGCGTCAGCGGCGCGGGCTGGTGCTGGTGGACAAGTTTGGCGCGGCGCAGCGGATGCCGCAGATGATGGCGGAGGGGGCGCGGGTGGGGGTGATCGCGGACCAGAACGCGGGGGACCGCGGGCTGTTCGTGCCGTTCTTCGGGCGCCTGGCGTCGACGTACAAGTCGATCGGGTTCATGGCGCTGCAGTACGACGCGCCGATCGTGTGCGGGCAGGCGCGGCGGCTGGTGATGCCGCGGGACGCGAGCGGGGACGAGGGCCGGTGGGACGAGGTGGGCCCGTCGCACACGATCGGGTTCGCGGACTGGACGGGCGAACCGTTCCGGTACCGCGTGGACGTGATCGACATTATTTATCCGGAGCAGTGGAAGGCGCAGCCGGACCCGTTGTTCTACGTGACGGCGCGGTACCGCAAGGCGCTGGAGAAGATGGTGGAGGCGGCGCCGGAGCAGAATCTGTGGTTGCACCGGTACTGGAAGAGCCGGCCGCGGCACGAGCGGCTGGGCAAGCCGTTCCCGGCGGAACTCAAGGAGAAGCTGCGGTCGCTGCCGTGGATGACGGAGGAGGAGATGGGGCGGATCGAGGAGTGGTCGGCCCGGGACGCGGCGACGGTGGCGGCGGGGGGCAGAACCTGATCGGAAGCGCGTCGGGGCGGGGAACCGGAGGGCGGCGGGGAGAGCATGTATGATGTGCGGAGCGCCCGGCGGGCCCCGAGGGGCGCGCGGACGCGGAAGAGCGCGAGGGGCGGCGCAGGCGGGGGCAGGCGGGGCGAGGCAAGTGAAGAAAGAGAGCGTGGCGTATGGCCGGGCGGCTGGCGGATGTGCGTGTCCTGATCGTGGACGATGATCCGGATGTGCTTCAGGCGATGGAGATCACGCTGCGTGCCGAGGGCGCGCTGATCAAGGGCGTGACGGACGGGAACGCGGCGATCCTGGCGTGCCAGGGTGAGGAGCCGCCGGACGTGGTGCTCCTGGACATGATGCTGCCGAAACGGTCGGGGTTCCTCGTGCTCGAGAAGATCAAGGGGTACGAGGACGCGCCGATCGTGGTGATGGTGACGGCCAACGAGGGACACCGGCACCACGCGTACGCGGAATCGCTGGGCGTGGACGCGTACATGCACAAGCCGGTGCCGATGCAGAAACTGGTGGACCAGTTGGTGGAACTGCTGGACGCGCGCGAGGAAGCGGAGGAGGGTGAGGACGAGGAAGAGTGAGTGTCGACGCAGCGATTTGGAATCTGCCACGACATGGTCACTCGGGCTCATCCGTCACTCGATGAACCACATGGCACCGGACGTTTTCAAAGTCAGACATCTCCACGGAACGGTCCTCGAAGTGTGCTTTGCGGACGGCTGTCGGCGCGAGATTGACGTCGCCGAGCTGGCCGAAGCGCACGGCGTGTTCGCTGACATTCGCTCGGCGGACTTCGTCGCGGCGGCGCGCGTGAATCCCGACACAGGCACGATCGAGTGGCCATCGGGCGCGGACTTCAGCCCCGATGTGCTGTACCAGGCAGGCAAACTCGTCGGGCGCGACGGCCTCGCGGCCTGATGACGCAAGGGCTCGGACGCACGCCGAGAGTTGGCTGTCACGACCAGCGGACGATGCCGCCGGCGAGGAGGCCGGCGAGGCACGCGGCCAGGAGGAGGCGGTAAACGCCGAAGGGCGTAAGGCCGTGCCTGTTGAGGAAGCCGACGAGCCAGCGGACGGCGAGCGCGGCGGAGACGGTCGCGACGATGAGGCCGATGGCGACGTTGGCGCCGCCGAGGACTTCCCAGAAGGGCCGGTAGGGGACGCCGTCGATCATCTTGCCGGTCTTGAGGATGTCTTTGAGGAGTTTGAAGGCGCAGGCGGCGCCGAGGGTGGGGACACCGAGAAGGAAACTGAACTCGGCGGCGGCGCGCGGGCGGAGGCCCGTGAGCACGCCGGCGGTGATGGTCATCATCGAACGGCTGGTGCCGGGGATCATGGCGAAGCACTGCATGACGCCGATGAAGAGGGCCTGCACGGGGGTGAGGTCGTCGAGTTCGCTGAGCGCGCCGTGGTAGGGCGGGGAGCCGAGGCGACCGGCGCGGCACTGCTCGATGAGGATCATGTAGACGCCGCCGATGGCGAGCGCGGCGATGACGGGCGCGGGCTTGAAGAGGTGGGCCTCGAGGTAGGGGTCGAGGAAGGGACCTATGAGCGCGGCGGGGATGAAGGCGACGATGAGGTTGACGAGCAGGCGGATGCCTGCGTTTTCGCCCTTGAAGAGGCCGCGGAGAATGGAGAGGAAGCGCGGCCAGTAGAGCAGCAGAACGGCGAGGATGGCGCCGCCCTGGATGACGATGTTGAAGGCGTCGACGGCGGGCTTGTTCTGCGGGGAATCGAGGCCCAGGAGGCTGGCGGTGATGACCAGGTGGCCGGTGGAAGAGATGGGGAGGTATTCGCTGATGCCCTCGACCAGGCCGAGGATCGCGCTTTGAAGCGGGGTCAAAGGAGGCTCCGGGAGGTGGGTGCGCGCGGGGGGTTCGGGGAGAGCGGGCGCGGGATCAGCGCCGTTGCGCAGGGCGCAACACCGGCGGGGTGGGACGTGGGTTCAGGCGGGGGCGCGCGGGAAGCACGCCGGGATCATCGGCCTTCGGACGCGGCGGTCTTGACCATGGCGAAGAACTCGTCGGTGTGGGCCTGCACCAGGTCGCGCGGGCCGGTGAGGCGGATGCAGATCATCTGGCCGGGGGCCATCTCGATGAGCGAGGCGCGGAAGCCGGCGTCGGTGATCGCGGGACCGGACATGCCCTGGTAGACGCCGTCGATGGAGACGTTGGTGACCTTGCGTCCGTTGACGGTGGACTCGTCGACCTTGGCGTCGGCCTTGGAGCCGTCGGGCTTTTTGACCTGGGCGCGCCAGCGCTCGATGTTGCTGGCGACGTTGCCGCCGATACTGCCGAAGAAGACGACCTGGCCCTCGGCGCCTTCCGAACGGATGAGGTAAGCGGCGGACTGGAACTTGGAGGGGTCGGCGGTCTGGGCCTCCCAGTCGGCGGGGGGCTTGAAGCGGAGGTTGCCGACCATGACGCCGCCCTGCCCCGTGATCTCGCCGGCCAGGGTGCTCGCCTGGTCCTGCTCGCGGCCGATCTTGCCGGCGAGGTCGCGGCCCTGAGCGGCGGACCGGCCGACGAGGCTGGTGGGGTTGTCGGCGAGGTTGTCGAGGGGCTTGGACTGGCCCGCGCCGGCGCTGGGCGGGGCGGACTTGTCCTCGCAGGCCGCGAGGGGAAGAAGGCCGAGCGTGAGCGGCAGGAGGACAGCGGCGAAGGTGCGATGGTGACGGGCGTGCGTGCTCATGCGGATATGGTAGGGGGAAGTAGAGAGCGGGCAGTGATCGGTGATCGGTGAGCGGAGCGGGGGCGGTGAGCAAGGGGAGTTCGGAGGGCCGACCGGTGGCCCCTTCACGCATGAACCTGATCCCGATCGAGAGCATCGACGATCCGCGCGTGAGCGACTACGCGAACCTGCGTGACGTGGAGCTGCTGCAGCGCGCGGAGATGGGGCTGGAGACGAGCGGCGAGAACGTGCCCGGTGATGCGCCGGTGCATTGGCGTGCGCGAGAGAACGGAGGCCCCGCGCACCGCGGGTTGTTCATGGGGGAGGGTGAACTGGTCGTGCGGCGGATGATCGATTCGCCGTTCGAGGTGCGGTCGGTGTTCCTGACGCCGACGCGGCTGAAGTCGATCGGGGATGCGCTGGAGCGGCTGGCGCCGGGCGTGCCGGTGTATGTCGCCGCGCCGCGGGTGCTCAGCGCGGTCGTGGGGTTCAATATCCATCGGGGGATTCTGGCGTGCGGGGTGCGCGGGGAAGGCACGAGCGTTGGGCGGCTGCTGGATCGCGACGGGCCGCTGCTGGTGCTGGAGGACCTGTTCAACCACGACAACATCGGGTCGATCTTCCGGAACGCGGCGGCGCTGGCGGGGACGCGGGCGGGCGTGGTGCTGACGGAGAAGTGCGCGGACCCCTTGTACCGCAAGT
>CALMQD010000266.1 GCA_937871415.1 uncultured Phycisphaerales bacterium
CCGGGGTGCGGGGTGCGGGGGGGAACCTTCCCAGGGGTGGGGGGGGGGCGGGTCAGGACGGAACCGAAAAAATCAGGCCGTAGCCGAAGCCGCTGGGGTTCTCGAGCGCGTAGTGCGTGACCTGCAGGAAGTACTCGCCCGACGCGAGGGCGTTGAAGTTGATGGTGTCGACGCCGTTGTACGCGTCGGCGAGGGCGATGGACTGTCCCTGGGCGTTGAAGAGCACGAGGTTCATCGGCTCGCTGGAGGTGACGCGGACGCAGGCGTGGCCCTGGGCGCCGTTGAGTTCGAAGCGGTAGATGTCGCGCGAGTCGCTGAGTTTGAGGCTCATGAGCGAGAACGAACTGTTGATGAGCCCGAAGTTGGCGCTGTGCTCGCCGGTGGACAGCGCGCGCACGGAGTCGATCGAGTCGTTGCCGGTTTCGAAGTCGTCGTCGTCGCCCTGGATGGGCGTGCCGCCGACGTGCGAGCCGCCGCCGGCGCCGCTGTCGTCGCCGCCGCCGCCCGGGTTGTCGTCGCCGGAATCGTTGCCCGAGTCGTCGGGCGCCTGGGACTTTTCGTTCACGTCGAGCCACAGGCGGTACGCGGGGTTGGTGCGCCCGCTGCGTTCGACGACCTGGATGTAGTACTCGCCCGCGGGCAGGCCCGCGAGGTTGATGAGTTCCTGGTTGGTGCGCGTGCCGCTCTGGCGGAGGATGCGGCCGGTGGAGTCGAGCACGCGGAGGTCGAGGTTGCCGCGGCGGGTGTCGAACTTGATGCGGACCTGATCGCCGCTTTCGGCGGCGTCGGAGAGGGTCATGCGGAACATGTCGCGCCGGTCGACGAGGCGGAGCCCGGAGATCATCCGGTGGCCCTCGGCGGCGCCCAGGTTGGCGCTCCCCTGTGCCCCCTCGGTCTGCGTCAGCACTTGTCGGATGGTGTCGTTCGGCTCCATCGCGTCGTCGGCGGGCAGGGCGCCGTCCAGCAGCACGCGTCCTTCCAGCCGATCGAAGAGGTCGCGGTCGGTTCGGTTCGAGCGCTGAGACTTCGCGGACCGGGTGTCGCGGCGGGCACTGAGCATGCGAGATTCCTTCCTGATGAGGACAGGCCTTCGGGCCTGGGTGCGCCGTTCGGCGGGGCGCGGCGAGGAGGAATCGGGCGGCGCGGGTGTGTGCGTCAGGGCTCCCGGAACGGAGCCCGCTGGGACGAATGCGCCGTTGCGGAATGGGGGGGCGGGGTAAGCAGCGGGGGTCCAAGAAGGCAGGATCTACCGTCCAAAAACCGATCAGGTGGTCTTTGGAACGCGGAGCCGGGAGGCTTGGGCGCGGAAACTGGGTGGGGGATGGTCGAGTGGTCGATGCTCAAGGGAAACAGGTATTAGGACCTTGAGCCGGAACCGAGCCCCGACCGCGGGGCGTACAGACTCTGCCCGAACTTCCACCACGCGGAGTGGTTCGCGCAGCAACTGCGCTCGGAGTTCGGAACCATCGAACGCGTCCGGCATTCCGTCCCGACGGACTTGCGGACACGTCGAGATTGGGTTACGCTCGGTAGACGACGATCGCTCGTGCCCCGACGTCAGGATGACCTCGTGGAGCGCGAAGCGCCAACAGCCGCCCGAGAGCGCGGCGGGACCGGGGCGTCCGCAAGCACAGACCCGCGGGTTGAAGCGAGCGGATGCCGACCGGCGCAGAGCGGGAGATGTCCGCCACAGGTGGATACGTCGCTCGAAGCGCGGCCAAGGACGGCCGGCCCCAAGACACGCTATCCTCGCCACTTGCGTTGACCTTCGTCTCCGAAACGGCGTCGGCAACCTTTGTGCGAAGCAGGAGTCGCCATGATCAGCACGTCCCGGTTTGGTCTGTCGCTGTTCCGTTCGTTCCGCAGCGCGATGGCCCGCCGCCTTCGGGGGCGTCGGTCGCTGAGCCGGTCTCCGCGCGGCCTGGCGCTCCTGGCGGGGCGTTCAACGGGGTTTGAGTCGATCGAGCAGCTCGAGCAGCGCCGGCTGCTGTTCACGGTGACGATCGGCGCGGGCGACGTGGACCCGGCGACGGGCCTGGGCACGGTCCAGATCCCGTCGTTTGCGTACGCCATCCCCTATTTCCGGCGCGACCTGCCGGATGCGGTGGCCGACGACGTCGCCGTCGAGGAGTTCGAGGACGAGGCGCAGACGTTCTGGGGCATGGCCGTTCCGCCGGTACCGCCCAGCGGCACGATTTTCCAGCAGTCGAACATTCGTATCTCTTACCGCACGCAGAGCAACGCGCCCGCCGTGCTCATCGCCGGTCCCGACGGCGGCCCGAACGGGGCGATGGACCTGGACCTGCGGGTGTCGCTCTCGACCACCGACCAGATGACGTTCACGTTCCTGGGCGGGATGGACCAGAACGTCGCTCCGCGTCTGACCAAGCGCGCGGTGTTCACGATCAACAACGGGCTCGACGGCGGTCCCATCAACGCGGACGCCATGGCGGGCACGCGCATCGAACTGCTGCTCAACGGCGTCGTGGTGGACACGCTGACCGGGGGTGAGATCACGAACATCTCGGCGCCGGTCGTGGGCGGCACGAGGTACACCATCGCGCGGAACGACGGGTTCGACGCCGTGCGTTTCTCGTCGGCGGCCGACATTCCTGACAACGCGACGTACACCGAGAGCTTCGTCATCGATGACATCACCGTGAACTACCCCGGCGGGCGGTACGGCATGTTCAACGACGACCGCTCGAAGTACGCCGTGACCGGCACGTTCACCGGCCCGGTGGGCGCCTCGATCCGCTTCCTCGACCTGTACGACCGCGAAATCGTGCCGACGCTCGACACGGGCATCCCGCCCAACAGCCAGAGCATGGTTGCGCAGATCGACCGCAACGACGACGGCATCCCGGACTTCAACGACGGCATCGGGCGGATCATCATCAGCGGCGGCGACAGCCGCACGAACGTCTCGCTCTTCGGCGGCGAGCGGGTCCGCGACCAGAACATGAACCTGGTCTTCCAGCTCGTGGACTCGACGCTGGGCAACCTGGCCGACGCGCGCCAGTTCGGCATGGGCTACGCGCTGAGCAACACGAACCCGCCGCAGGTCATCGGCCTGGCGCCGGGCGCCGGATCGTTCTTCATCGGCTCGCCGTGGGTCCGCAATCGTTCTTCGACGAACGCGTACTTCGGCCAGCCGGCGACGCCCGCGGCGGACCAGTTCGTGCAGGCGAACCAGGGGGTGCAGGCGATCGGGAGCGTCGGGAGCCTGGTGATCAACGCGGTGCTCTACGGCTCGAGCTCGTTCTCGGGCTCGGTCGGGCGTCTGGCGGTGGGCACGCTCATGGGCTCGGTGCGGGTCGAGGGCGACCTGGGCTCGATGATCGTTCAGGGGGACGCGGCGCTGTGGCAGCGCGACGACGTGACCGGCAACAACGTCGCGTTCACGACGACCAACTCGCAGCTGGTGGTCGGGCGCACGGTGGGCGAAGTGCTCATCGGCGGACGCTCGAACCTCGACATCACGGTGCTGGGCGACATCAACAACCCGTCGCGCGCGGTCCGGAACTTCCTGGAGTACGACGAGCGCGAGGTCATCCTGGGCACGTTCCCGAACGTGACGAGCCCGGCCCAGTTCGTCATCCAGAACACGCTCAACAACACCGCGAGCGCCCGGGGTCAGTCGATCCCGTTCGGGTCGTCGTTCTTCCGCAACGACACGCTCCAGGACGCCGAGTTCATCGGTTTCAACGGCACGACGGTCCGCGTCAGCGGCACGCTGGGCGGGCGCGATCCGTTCAACACGGCGGAGGATAACTCCGACATCTTCGCCTTCCCCGCCGACGCGTCGAGCGACGTGGTCATCCAGATCACGGGCGTTCCGTCGTACGCGCGCATCGTGGATCGCAACGGCATCGTCGTCGCGGCGCTGGACCTGGGCGGCGCCGGGCGCGGGCTCTACGGCAACATCAACGGGCGCTCCGTCATGCGGTTCCGCCCGGACGCCTCGGATGTCTATTACCTCGTCCTGAACGACGCGACCGACGGCGACGCGGGCATCGACGATCAGTACACCGCGACGATCACCGGCATGGCGCCGGTGACCTTCGGCGCGTTCCGCGCCGCCTACGGCGCGGGCGGCGGCACGGATCCGTTCGTCCTGAGCCTCAACGCCGGCTCCATGGGCGCCGTGCGCATCGGCACCGGCGCGATCGGCGGCGATCTTGCGGCGATCAACCCCAACGCGTACGTCATCACCAACCTGGGTCTCGATGCGCTGCTGGCGTATCGCCAGAGCACCGTCTCGGTCGCGAGCAACCTCTACGCGCTGCACGCGGGCGGCGACATCGAGGGGGCGTCGGTCCTGGTGGGGCGCGACTTCGGCACGCTCATGACCGGGCGCAGCCTGTTCACCGCCGGGTCGATCGTGCAGGGCGACATCACGACCTTCGACCTGCGCGTCGGCGGCACGATCGCCCGGATCGACGTGCAGGGCGCGGTCGCCGCGGATCAGGATCCGAACCCCGACGACAGCACGAACGGCGCGGTCAACATCCGCACGGGCACGCTGGGCGGTCCGGGGCACATCGGCCAGTTCCTCATCGGCGCGTACCTCGGCAGCGGGCTGAACATCCAGACCTCGCCCGGCTCGATCTTCGACGAGTTCCTCGTCGGCAACACGTTTGACGGCGCGGGCTCGCAGTGGGCCGGCAACATCCGGAACACGGCGCCGACCATCCGCCTGGGGGCGGGCTCGGACCTGCGTTTCGCCGATTTCGGCCTGATCCAGACCAACGGCAGCCCGGACGCTTTCACGCAGATCCTCGCCGGTCAGTCGTTCACGTTCGTCGATGACGCCGGCGCTGTCGTAAACGTCGCGATCGTCGGCGGGAATCCGCAGACCAATGGTTCGTTCGTCAACGTCCGCACGCTCGCGATCAACGGCTCGCAGGGCGTCGCGATCGGGCGCATCACGGGCCAGCTCGTGAACGGTGCGAACCTGGTCATCACCGCCACCACGCCGGGCGTGGTGTCGGTCGGCCGCATCGATGTTCAGACCGACTTTGCCGGATCGGACATCATCCTGACGGGCGTGGGCGAGGTGGATGTCCACCGCATCAACGTCCTCACGGGGCGCATCCGCAACATCACGAACAACACCGTCGGCGGCGACATCGTGGCGATCGACGCCAACGCGCTGCAGGCGGTCAACATCTCCGGCGGCAACCTCGGCCTTTCGCAGACCAGCCCGGTCATCAAGCCCGAGTCGCTCGCGAAGTTCCTGGGCATCAACGGCGGAGGCGGCGGCGGCAACGGCGGGGTTGGCGGGCCGCTGAATATCCGCGCTGCATCGCTCAACCAGGGCGCGGGCGGTGACTGGGACGGCACGGGTATCTTCTTCCCGATCACGGCCGCGGATGCGGATGAATGGCAGGCGCCGCACGCGCTCGAGGTGGTCGGCTCGCCGATCGATCCGTTCCTCAGCGGCGTCGTGACCCGTGCGGGCGACCTGACGAACGTCATCGTCGCCGGCTCGATCGGCGATGTGATCGTCGAGAACGGCGAGATCCTGAATGTTCGCGCGAACTCCGACGGCTTGACGCCGCAGGGCCAGTTCCACGGCATCGTGGGAACGATCTACTCCATCGCGATCAAGACGGTGGACGTGGGCGACGGGCTTGCGGGCACGGGCGCCGGTCCCTTCGCCAAGGCGGGCATCTTCGCCGACGACGACATCGTCGAGGTGATCTCGGACCGCATCGCCGGCGCGAAGATCAGCGGCGCGATCATCGCGGCGAACCTGGCGCAGGGCGCGCGGACGACGGTTGGCACGGAGAATCCCGTGGCCGTGCCCGCGACCTTCGGCATCAACACCGTCCGCGTGACCAACGGGCGGTTCGACGGCGCGTACATCGCCGCCGGCAACCTCGACGACTTCTGGGTCGCCAATCCGGCCTCGTTCCGTGACGTCGGGGTCGTGTCAGGCGTCATCACGCTGATCTCCGGCGTGAACTCCGACTTCTTCCGCTCCTCCGCGGCGGCCCAGCTCATCAATCAGATCGTCCTGACCGGCGCGTGGGACGCCAGCAGCGCGGCGTCGACGACCGACATCAACCTCATCTCGGCGGTCGAGTTCCGCAACACGACCGCGACGGGCGTCGCGTCGGAACTCATCCCGAGCACCATCAGCGCGACCAACAACATCGGCGCGATCCGCACGCTCAACAACGCCGGGACCATGGCCGACCTCTCGGTCTCGGCGGGCGGCACGATCACGGGCGAGGTCTCGGCCCGCAACATCGAGCGGTCGAACTTCGCCGTCAACAACCAGATCAACTCGATCCTCACGACCAACGACTTCCGCGGCGTGAGCATCGTGACGGGTGAACTCGTCGACCTGCGCGTGCAGGGCGACATCCGCTCCTCGTCGATCTCGGTCGCGGGCCCGGTGCGGCGCATCAACGTCACCAACGAGATCACGCTCCTCAACCTCATCTCGTCGGGCCCGTTCGGGCGCATCGACAGCATCGTGGCCGGCGGCCAGATCACCGGCTCGTTCGTCTCCTCGGGCCCGATCGGCACGTTCCAGTCGACCCGCAGCGACATCATCGGGACGATCTCGACCACCGACACGACCGACGGCGACCTCACGCTCCTCAAGGCCGGGCGCGACCTGCGCGTCACGCTCTCGGTCTTCGGCAGCGCCCAGAACATCGAGGCGGGTCGGCACATCGGCGCCAAGAACGAGCCCCGCACGTTCGACATCCGCGGCAACCTCGCCAACGTCATGGTGCCCAGCGGCCAGATCTACGCCGACATCCTCGTCGGTCAGTCGATCACCGGCATGATCACCAACGGACGCGTCGAGATGCGCCGCGGCCTCGACCAGGTCGCTTCCGGCGACATCATCGCCTTCGGCTCGATCAACCAGATCAACCTCAAGGGCGATTTCAACGGCGACATCATCTCCTACTCCGGCGGCATCAAGAGCCTCATCATCACCGACGGCTCGTTCCGCCCCGGCAACCGGATCGCGGCCTACGACGGCAACCTCGACCTCATCCGCATCAAGGGCGGCGACCTGCTCGGCAACATCTACACCGACGGCGACCTGAAGAACCTCGAACTCGTCAACGGCGACGACGGCTTCAAGGGCAACATCGGCATCGCGTCCTTCAAGCGCAACAACATCCGCTTCAAGACCGACATCCGCAACGAGCTGCCCCCGAACGTCTCTCGCACGACCGGCGTCGACGGCGTGACGATCCAGGCGCAGGGCAACATCGACCGCATCTTCCTGCAGCAGGGCTCCATCTGGGAGTCGTCGATCATCGCCGGCGAGAACATCGGCCTCATCGACGTCTTCCTGCTCATCCGCAACGACGCGCTGACGGTCGGACGCAACAACGTGATCGCCGCGGGCAACCGCATCGACACGGTCCGCGCCGGTCAGTTCGTGGGCGGGCTGTTCGTGCTCGCCGGTGTGAAGAGCTTCGGCGATGACCTCAAGCCCGGCGGCACGGGCGCCAACGCCGACACGATCATCGCCGGCTCCATCGGCAATCTCGAGTTCAAGAAGGACGTGGGCAACGTGACCATCGGCGCCGGCGTCACGCCGGGCGCCAACGGCTCCTATGGCAACGCCGACGACACGTTCGCGACGGGCTTCTCGTCGATCGGGTCGGTGTTCGTGGGCGGCGCGCGGAACGCGATCAAGGCGCTCTCGGCGGGCACGATCGGGGCGGTCACCTCGGGCGTCGTGACCGACGTGGTGCAGCCGCAGGCCGAGCCGACCAAGGTCGTGGGCATCTCGGGCGTGCTGGTCACGCCGGGCGTGCCGTTCTCGTTCACGACGACCTCGGCCCAGTCCGGCTCGTTCACGTACACCGGCGCGGGCCAGGCGTACTGGAACGCGGCCCGCAACCGCATCACGCTCGTGGGCGCCGGCACGTCGCTGGTGGTCAACGCGCCGGGCGGCGTGCTGACGAACTTCGACATCCTGTCGACGGACAACGCCACGCTCGACTCGCTCATCGTCAACGCCGAACTGCGCGGCGCGTCGAACGTCTTCGTCGACTCGGGCATCGGCTCGGCGACGTTCAACCGGCGCGTCGAGACGACCGGCTTCATCGGGAGCGGCGGCAACATCGGCACGCTGGTGTTCAACCAGGGCCTGATCGACGGCGACGTCGAGGGCCGCGTCGTGAACTCGATCGAGGTCACGGGCGACTTCGGCAAGACGGGCTCGGTGACGGACGCGTCGGTCCGCGTCCGCGACCTGACGACGCTGCGCGTCACGGGCGGCACCTTCGCCGGCTCGGTGAGCTCGACGCAGGACATCGACCTCGTCCAGCTGGGCGCGGTCAACGAGGGCGGCATCCGCGCCGGGCGCGAGATCACGTCCTTCACGTCCAACGCGTTCACCAAGTCGCGTCTGTCGGCCGGCAACAAGCTCGGCACCGTCACCGTCAACGGCGACGCCTTCGACTCGGCGTTCTACGCCGGCGGCGACCTCGGCGAGGACGCCAACTTCGGCGGGACCGGATTCGACAGGGACGTCGTCACCAACGGCTCCATCACCTCGGTCACCGTCAACGGCAACTTCCGCGAGTCGGACGTCGCCGCCGGCGTGCTGCGCGGCGTCGACGGCTTCCTCGGCACGCAGGACGACACCGCCGCCGACGGACGCTCGTCGATCGGCTCGGTCACGATCTCGGGCAACCAGGTCGGCTCGAACTTCAACTCCGAGCAGTACCGGGTCATCTCGACCGGCACCATCGGCAACGTCACGGTCGGCGGGCTGCCGTTCGTGCTCCGCAACAACTTCCGGGTGACGCGCCTGCAGGGCAACCCGGTGCCCATCCAGGTCGTCAACAGCCGCCCGGTCGAGGACGGCCGCGTCTACAGCTACGAGATCACCTTCAACCAGGCGATCGACGCCTCGAGCATCCCCAACGCCCTGAACATCGCGCAGGTGCGCGACGTCGGGACGCTGGTCGGTCTGGCGCTCAACACCGACTACACCTTCCGCTACAACCCCGACACGTTCGTTCTGACCGTCACCTTCAACCGCAACGTCACCGACCGCAGCCTGCCGGTCCTGCCCGGCATCCCCGGCCCCGGCCTGTTCCGCTTCATCCTCGACGCCGATGCGCTCCGCGGCCAGACGCAGTTGTCGCGCCTCGACGGCAACAACGACGGCAAGGCCGGCGACGACTTCTCGGTCGACGACTTCGTCGGCGACGTGGGCGACAAGATCAACGCGGGCAATCCCAACACCGTCGCGGGCATCGACTTCTACGGCGCCGGATCGCTCGACCTGTTCCTCGATTCCAACGCCGACTCCGACGACCTGCCCGACCTCAACTCCTACTTCACGCTCCGCGGCGTGCTCGGCGACCACCCGGACGCGAACTCCGACACGTTCCGCATCGGCGGCGACGTCGACGTGTACCGAGTCTCGCTCCGCGCCGGCCAGATCCTCCGCCTGGGCGCCATGCAGGGCATCGCCCTGCAGGCCCAGCGCGGCATCTACGACGCCAGCGGCACGCTCCTGGCCTTCTCCGGCGGCGGGACGCGCCAGACGCTCGTCGCCAACGGTCCGGTCCGGGCCCTGCCCGCGGCCGACGCTTCGAACGTCGGCGATGTCACCGGCAACGACGAGTACCTCATCCTGCAGACCGGCACGTACTACATCGCGGTCGGCGCCGCGGTCCAGAGCGCCGCGATCAACAACATCAACGACGTGCTCAACGCGGTCCCCGCGCCGGGCGCGGTCGGGTCCTACGCGTTCACGGTGCAGGTCTTCGACGACGGCGACACGGGCTTCGCGGGCGACTCGAACTCGGGCGACGGGCAGTCGCTCCCGACGCCGCCCGTGCCGCAGGACTTCGCCGGGCCCGACGGGATCCCCGGCACCAACGACGACCTGAAGACCTACGTGCTGGGCGACTTCACCTTCACGTGGGACCGCAAGAACCTGGCGAACCCCAACGACGACCACATCCGCGGGTCCAACTCCGCGGGGACGGTCACGATCGACCGGATCAACGGCGGCGACAACGTGTGGGGCAACTCGAACGACCGCATCGAGCACATCGTTTCGAGCGCGATCGGCAACCCCGGCAGCACGGGCGCGCCGGGCGAGATCCAGCCCGACGTCGACGTGTACCGCCTCGCCGGCGGCCAGCCGATCGCCCCGGGCACGCACTTCACCGCCACGCTCCGGCTCACCGAGACGGGCTCGAACATCGGCCTGTCGTCGACGGGCGGCTTCAACCCGTCGAACGTGCAGTTCGCGCTGTTCGAAGTGCCCTTCGGCGCCGGTCTCGAGAACGGCCGCCTCATCGGCGCGCCGTCGGACTTCATCCCGATCGGCGGGCAGAAGTCCTTCACCAACGCCAACAGCGCGTTCAGCTACGGCTACAACGCGAACGGCGACTTCTTCATCGACTTCGTCGCGCCGGGTGCGCTGGGCGTGTCGGGCCAGGTCCCCGCGTCGTACGCGCTCTACATCCAGGGCTCGGTCCGCTCGGACTACGAACTCTCCGTCATCCAGTCGGGCACGAAGGCCTTCAACCCCGCCGGCCAGCGGTTCCTCATCGAGACCAACGGCGGCCTGATCAACTGGCTCGAGGCGGGTGATGACGTGAACACCACGCTCGAGCCGTTCCGCGCCGCGGCGGCCGGGTTCTCGGGTCAGATCGGCGGCATCGACATCGACACCTACATCCTCTCGGGCCTGCTCACCCGTCTGTACGAGATCTTCAACAACGCCAACGCGAACGTCGTCATCTCCTACAACCCGGCGGACTACGAGAACCTGCCGTTCTCGACGGTCTTCCTCGCCGGCAACCCCGAGCCCAACCAGTTCTTCAACAACAACACGTACGGCGCCTCGGAGCACATCGACGCGTTCAACGCCGACAGCTCCGACCAGGCCGTGGTCTTCGCGACCGCGCTGGCGACGCTGGGCAACGACCCGTCGATCAACGGCATCGACCGCTTCATCGACCAGCTGGCCGGCGCGGTCGGCCGACGCATGGGCGAACTGCTCGGACTGGAGTTCGAAGCGGACAACGCCTCGGCGACGAGCCCGGTGCCGATCCTCGGCTCCAACTCGGTCAACACCCCGCCCGCGGGCGCCGGTGTCTACGGCTTCAACTCCACGGTCCGTCCGCTGGCCGGCCTCACCGACACGGGCAACACCCAGATCTTCTTCCTGGGCGCTCAGAACTCGCTGGGCCTGGTCAACCGCTTCGTCGCCCGGGTCTCCTGATCCCGCCGCGACCTACTTCGAGTGATTCCGCCGTCCGCCCGGGTGCAGCCCGGGCGGCGGTCGTTTTGGAGGGGGCACGCCGATCCCCGATTCCGCCGTGGGCGGCCGGGCGGGCCGACGATTCAACTGTCTGACCGGTACG